>JBDKTP010000012.1:0-78514 GCA_039680115.1 Rectinema sp. | reverse complement strand
CCCTCAAGACTCTTGTTGGGACTGACTGCCGTGATATTTCTATGCTTACCAAGTATGTTACCTAGAAGCCAGGCAAGACTGTCATTCCCAAAGGTCAGGAGTGCAAACGTAAAAACTGGAGCCTTAAGTTGGCCAAAACACGAAATGATATAAATAATGAAAGAACCTAAGATGCCGCAATAAAAGAACATGAAAAGGTTTGCGGAGATTTCGGGCAAGGTCTCACCAATTCTTGGCGCAGAAGAAAAAGCAAAGGGTGCCAATGTGATGAGACTGAACAGCATGCACAAAAGGAAAAAAAACTCTATTGTAGAGAACCATAACCCAAGATACTGGTTGATCCACGGATAGAGATATACTGATCCGCTCAAGATGAGTGATAAGACTGCCGTGGTTTTGCCTTTGACTCTGATACCACGGTCCAGGAACATTGACGCCATCTCTCGAATGGCAAAGTACTGCACTACAAGTATAAAGAGTACCAACAGAACATCGCGGGCAAACGAGGCAAAAAGCACAACAAGTATAAAAAGCGGCACTCCCAATGAAAACAGCAAGAGCCGTTGCAGAGTGTTCCGGGTCATCCTAGTCCTCCGAATCGACGTTTACGTCCGGCATAGCTATCGAGTGCTGTTTGAAAATCGTCTTCGGAGAAATCTGGCCAGAACTTTGTAGAAAAATACAACTCCGAATAAGCCGATTCCCACAAAAGAAAGTTCGAGATCCTATATTCACCGGCTGTACGAACGATAAGGTCAGGATCAGGAATTTCTGGATGGTCCAGATACGACGAAATGATCGTTTCAGCTTTAGCAGGATCTTTGAAGGATTCTCTTGATACGCCGGCATCCAAAGCTTTGTAGACAGCCCTGACTAGTTCGTTTCGCCCCCCATAATTTATAGCCAAGTTTACGACAAGGCCTGGAAAATGGGCGGTTTCGAGAACAATATCGTCTATTTCTTTGAGTATATCTTTTGGCAAGCCATCACGTTGTCCGGAATGGACCACTTTGATTTTGTTCTCACGATAGAAGTCCAATTCCGCTCTAAGATGGTTCCGTATGAGCCCCATCAGGAATCCCACTTCTTCTTGTGTACGGCGCCAGTTTTCTGTAGAAAAGGTGTAGAGTGAGAGGTAAGAAATACCAAGCGAAGATGCAAACTTGACGATCCTCTTGGCCGCAGTGAGCCCTTCACGGTGTCCTTCGGTTCTAGGGAGTCCCCTGGCTGAGGCCCAACGTCCGTTGCCATCCATTATGATGGCGACATGCTCTGGCAAACTTAAGTTAGTATTCATATGCCTCATTATGCACGACTATGCACGAGCTCGGCGACGAAAAATAAAAACAGAGAATTCACAAATCCTGCAAAAAGTCAGACTTCCATTATCTCTTTTTCTTTTTCTTCAAGGATCTTACCGATCTGAGCGATGTAGGAATCCGTCAGTTTCTGTAAATCCTCTTCTTCTTTCTTTATTGTATCTTCAGGGACTCCACCTGCCGTCTGTTGTTTTTTCAGTTCTTCGAGGCCGTCACGCCGTATGTTTCTTACAGCCACTCTGGCTTGCTCAGCAATAGAACGAGCAGTCTTCACAAGCTCTTTGCGGCGTTGCTCCGTGAGGGGTGGAATGGCAATACGTATGACCTTGCCATCATTTGATGGATTGAGACCCAATTCTGACTTTAGAATCGCTTTCTCAATCTCGCTAAAGAGAGTACGATCCCAAGGCTGGATGACAATCAAGCGCGCCTCGGGCACCGAAACTGTCGCAACTTGGGATAACGGAGTCTTTTGTCCATAGTAATCGACCCGTATTTTATCGAGGAGAGCAGGCGAAGCTCGACCCGTTCTGATGGTGTTGAATTCTTCTTTCAGCGATGCGATTGTTTTTTTCATTCGGTCTTCGCATATTGACTGTGTGGATTCCATAATGCCTCCCCATAGATACTGTCTACATAAAAAATTGGGAACCTAAGGAATTGATACCTCAAGTTCCCGGTTTTTGTGTTCTAGGCCCCTGCTCCGACGCGAATATAAATAAAGTCGACTATATCGAACTCAAACCCGGTTTCCCGTTTTACCGCGTCCATGGCTGTCGCGACACTCATTTTTTCGTCTCGAACAAAGCCTTGATCCTTTAGGCAAACTTCAGACATAAGCTTCTTTATCTTTCCCTGAAGAATGCCATCAATAACCTTTTGGGGTTTACCCTTAACTTTCTCATCCAGTTCTACCTGTTTTGCAAAGATCTCTTTTTGTTCATCTAACCACTTTGGGTCCGGTTTTGACTGATCCAGGAACATCGGGTTAAAGGCAGCTACATGCAGGGCAACATCATGAATAAAAGCCTTGACTTTCTCGTTTTCAAAAGCCTCCGGCTTGTCTGCGCGAGCTTTGACAATGACGCAGATTTTTCCCTCACCGTGGATATAGCTATGCAGATACTCGTTGCTGTCTGCCATCATGTACACGACTCGATTAAGGGAAAGGTTTTCCTTAATTATGGAAGCAAGCTCTTTGACCATGGTCTGGAGTTCTTCCGTAGGCTCAGTCGCCTTGAGTTCAAGAGCTTTTTGTGCAACCTTACTGCCCGCAGTATTGAAATCGACGTTTCTCGCGACAAAATCGGTCTCACAATCGATTTCTACTGCGGAAATAGCATTCTTGGCTTCGGCGACAAAAACTTTGCCTTCATTGGTAGCACGCCCGGCGCGTTTTTCGACGCCTGCCATGCCCCATTCACGTAAGAGCTTCTCTGCACCCGCAAAATCGCCTTGCGCTTCGGTAAGTGCCTTTTTGCAGTCCATCATGCCTGCACCGGTACGTTCGCGCAGGTTTTTTATATCTGAAGCTTTGATTTCCATGCGTCTGTCTCCTTATTTAGTCTCGTAGAGTTTGTCTTCGTCTACAAGGGGTAGCGCGGCTTCTTCAGCAGATTCCTGGAGGTCTTCTTCTTTGACTTCAGGAACCTGACCCGAGGCATACTGGTTGATATCTATTTCGACCTCGTCTTCGTCTTTTTTGGCAGCGTCAGTAGCGACTTCTTCTGTTTCGTCGGATGGCAGGCTCTCGATTATCTTGAGGCCCTCGGATGCACCAGCCTCAATAACGGCGTTGGCAATAATCTGGGTAAAGAGGCTGATGGAACGAATGGCATCGTCGTTGCCGGGGATAGGGTAGGTGATGCCCTCGGGGTTGCAGTTGGTGTCTACAATGGCAACAATTGGGATGCCGAGACGCTGGGCTTCGGCAACGGCGATGGCTTCCTTGCGTGTGTCAACAACAAAGAGAATACCAGGAAGCTCTTTCATTTCCTTTATACCGCCAAGGTTCTTCTCCAGTTTTGCCTTTTCCTTCTGTAGGCTTGCTATCTCTTTCTTGGTAAGACTGTCAAAGGTACCGTCTACTTCCATGCGCTCAATTTTCTTGAGCCTTTGAATAGATTTCTTGATCGTGGAGAAGTTAGTGAGCATACCGCCTAGCCAACGATTGTTGACGTAGAATTGCTCACAGCGCTCGGCTTCTTTTTGAATTGCAGCCTGAGCCTGCTTTTTGGTTCCGACAAACAGCACACTCTTGCCTGAGGTCACCGTTTTTTGAACGGCATCATAGGCTTCTTTGATTGCCTGTATTGTCTTCTGAAGATCGATAATGTGAATCCCATTGCGTTCGGCGAAGATGTATTTCTTCATCCGGGGATCCCATCGCTTTACCTGGTGGCCAAAATGAACCCCAGATTCGAGCAGATTTTTCATGGTAACAACGGCCATGCATTCCTCCCGTGATCAGACTCTGTCTGATCCCCTTCTCTATTTCTCGTCCTTAATTGCCGGCATTCTGTCCATCCGTGGGATGCACAGTGGGACCAGGGCAAATTCGACGGAAGATATAAGCGCCCAACATGGCGCTTGTGTCCGATCATACAGACGATCCTGTTAAGATCAATTCAAGGTATAACCAGACTTTTTTAGAATGCCATAAAGTTCACGTATTGGCAAGCCCATTACGCCAGAGGGTGAACCTTCGATCGACTCTATAAACCATGCACCCTTGCCCTGAAGCCGGTATGCGCCAGCCACTCCTTGCCATTCTTCAGTGTCGAGATAGAACCGTATTTCGTCTTGAGACATTGGAGCGAATCTAACGGTGGATCGGGACAACTCCTGCCTCGTTTCTCGTGTTTTCAGATTGACAAGGCACAGGGCCGTGTACACAAAATGAGACCTACCTTGCAAACGCTCCAACATGAGCTGGGCGTCTTCCCTGGATTCTGGTTTTCCTATCACATGCCACACATTCACCTTAGTAGATGAAGTAATTTGGGAACTGCTGCCCGTCTCTTGATACGCAACAAGAGTGTCGGCTGCGAGTAGGAAGTTCAGCGCTCCAGTCAAAGCAGGTGTTCCTGCTAGAGCGGGTGCATCAGTGTTTGAGCTGAACATTCGACTGGAAGTTAAGGTTTTTTCGTACTTCTCGCGTCCTTCCAATGCTTTAGCTTTCGATAGAGCGATGACTTGCATTTCTGGAGTCAGATCACTGAATGCTGATTCATCAATATCGGGATCAATCGAAATAAAGGGTATTGAAAGCGACCTAAGAATATCTTTTCGTCTGGGAGAAGACGAGGCAAGTAAAAGCGTTTCCATAATCTGATTGACTTTCCGCCACCAACATACTATCCTTTGTCGTCGTTCTGCAAGCGTTTTTGTTATAAGAACTCGGGCGCATGGTTTACGAAAAACGAGTTCCTACTCGGGTGATTAGCTCAGCTGGATAGAGCGTCGGCCTCCGGAGCCGAAGGTCACGCGTTCGAATCGCGTATCACTCATATCATTTCATTCCCCGATCTGTTCCCTGAATAGGCTCTGTTTGGGTCAACGGAAAACAGACGAGACCTGGTCGTAAGGATTCCTTTTTTTGTTGAACCAAAGACATAAGTATTGTAGAATAGATTAAATCCAAGAACTCGTCGTTATTTTGGTTTTCTTGTTGGAATAAAGTGATGGAAATTCTCGGGGGATTGATGAAAGACATCTTTGCGGCACATCAAGCAGAATATGATTCCTCTCCTGCCTGTGTCGCCTCGGCGCCTGCCGTAGTCACGCTGCTTGGCGAACACACCGGAGATACTGATGGTATCGTGTTGGCTGCTGCGATTTCCTTTGAAATGAAGGTGGCGATATCCCCAAGAAAAGACAGTTCGATGCGTTTTTTTGCGTTGGACCTGAACGAACGCAAGCGTGCCTCAACGGCGAATCTCAAGTATAAGAGAGAAGATCGCTGGGCAAACAACATAAAATCAGTGTATGACTATTTTTCAAAAAAATATGGCTTTGAGGGGAAAGGCATAAATGTCACCATTTCCGGCAACATACCGGCTGGCTTGAGTTTGGGTATTTCTGCAGCAGTTAATATGGCTGCCACGCTTGCGCTCAAAAACGTCTTTGAATTCGACTTGAAGCCGGAAGAGTTTCCATCTGAGGTATGCAAGGCTCAATCGGTTTTTTTTGAAAAACCCGTGCCTATATACGATTATTTGGCCTGCGCCGTTTCAGGTCCCAACTCTTTATCTGTAATAGATTTAGCTTCAGGAAAGAGGCGGGGAGTGCCGTTTTTGGGGGAAGAATGGGAATTTGTATTAACGGACTCCAAAGTGCCTCGAGTGAACATTGAAAATGAACTGCGGCAGCGATATGAAGATTGCCATAAGTGTCTTCAGTATCTTTCACCGCAAGGCAAGCGTTCACTTCGGGACGTTAAGCCCTCGGAAATGGATGACCTTATGGGGATCCTGCCAGAAAGCATTCGTCGACGCTGTATTCACGTAGTGGAAGAACTGAGCAGAATATCCGAAGCTGAAGACGCTTTGGTTAAGCGTGACGCACAAGCCTTTGGCAAAATCATCAATAAGTCGCACCTTTCCTTAAGAAATCATTTTGAAATCTCCTGCCCTGAAGTAGATTGGCTTGTAAAACGCTCGCTTGAAATTGATGGAGTTCTTTGCTCAAGGATTACAGGACCAGGCTTTGGTGGCTGCGTGGTTTCTATAATGAAAGTCCCTGCGGTTGCAGAGTACCGCAAGCGTCTTGAGGAATATGAGCGCATTTTTGGTTTTAGAGCCCAGCTCTATGAGACATCAATCAACGGTGGCCTTCATATTGTACAATAACCCCCCTCTCGATTAGGAGTCTCTGATGGTAATTCTTGTCACAAACGACGACGGTGTTCACGCAAGAGGACTCAAAGTGTTGGTGGAGGCTTTGCAGTCGATACGGACAGAGGATGGAGTTCCAAGACACACGGTTTATGTTGTGGCACCCGACGACGAGCGTTCTGGTGTGTCTCATTCTATGACGCTCCAACGACCGGCTCGCGTACGTAAACTGTCGGATTATCGCTATAGCTGTTCAGGAACGCCTGCAGATTGTGTCATCATCTCCGGCCTTTGGCTCTTGGACAACAAACCGGATCTTGTGATTTCCGGCATAAACGACGGGCCCAATCTGGGGAATGACATTGTATACTCGGGGACCTGTGGAGCAGCGCGGCAGGCTGCTTTTGGTGGAATACCGGCCATCGCCGTCTCTTGTGCGTCCTATGGCCCAAACATTGACTACCGAGGGTGTGCGAGTTTTGTAGCAGCTCACCTGGACGGGCTCCGGTCGCTCTGGAAAGCCGAGACTTTTGTCAATGTGAATGGTCCTTCTTCCGATCGCAACGATCTGGTTGCACTGTGGGCGCATCCGGGGAACAACAGTTATTCCGATACATTGACGAAAATTGAAAGAAAAAATGGCGACATCTATTTCATTTTGGGAGAGGGGACTCAGAGTCGTCCTAACGACGAAGCCTCCGACCACGAGATTGTTACACGCGGTTATATTTCTGTCGGCCTCATAGGCATTCATCCAGTTTCAGCACATGACCCTTCCCTGGACGGGACTCCTGTTTTTTAGTTGTTTGTGACAGGTATTTTTGTTGGCATTGGTCTTGTAGTAGTCTGGACCATGGCGTACCCATGGTTGATCTCCATGGTTTGAGTATTGTCGCAACTCTGAGGTTGCAAAAATCTGAGGTTGAAAAAAACGGATGGAATAATACTTGACGAGCCCGAAGCTTTTTCGTTATAGTCGCATCGTTGCCTTCGCCATCTTAGCTCAGCTGGCAGAGCACGTGACTTGTAATCTCGGGGTCCCCGGTTCGATTCCGGGAGATGGCTCGAGGGGTGTTGGTGCCCTTTTTGGGGAGATTCCCGAGTGGTCAAAGGGGGCAGACTGTAAATCTGTTGGCTTACGCCTTCGAAGGTTCAAATCCTTCTCTCCCCATAGCCTCCTCACTTAGAGGGGGCTTTTTTGTCGGTCGACTGGTGCTCATACAGAGGCGGATACTTACTACATGTTTAGAGAAGCCGAAGAAATCGGATTGAGATTCGAATGCAACGGTTGCAGGCAATGTTGCTGCGGCGGACCGGGTTATGTTTGGTTGTCCAAACAAGATCTGTCGACACTGAGTGCAGGCCTCGGCCTTGACGAGCAGACCTTTATCGCCTCTTATTGCAGAAGAGTACGAGTGCAGGACGGTTATGTGCTTAGCCTTAAGGAAAGAACCGACTATTCATGTGTCTTTCTTGGTGATAGTGGGTGCAAGGTATATAAGTTCAGGCCAGTGCAATGCAAAACGTACCCATTTTGGAGCGAGGTGCTGGAAACAAGTCTGAAATGGTCTGAAGAGGGTAATGCTTGTCCTGGAATTGGAACCGGACACCTTTATACGCCTGAAGAGATCTATGAAAGCATACTTCTGCGCCGAGTCAATCCTCCTTTGAAGTTTGAAATCCCAGTGGGGTTTGAAATCCCAGCCGAAGCCGACGGAGAAAGCAAAAAAAGTGAGTAACCCAAACCGTAACCTTCACCCGAAAAAGCAAGCGCCGGGCAGAAAGAACGCACTGGTCATCTTTGTGGCAGCATTTGCGCTACTTTTATGTAGTCTTGTCCTGTTTTTTTTCTCGGCGCCTCCTCGCAAAGACAATACACAGGCGCAACTTGTAAAGATCAGGCCCGGCATCAGTCCGCGACAGGTTGGTTCAGAACTTCAAAGCGAAGGTATTATTCGGAGTGCTTTTTTTTTCAATCTCTATATAAAGATCAGTGGTATAGATAGACAGATAAAGGCCGGAAACTATAAGTTCCCCGACGGTGCCGCTATGGTGACAGTGGCGTCGATGTTGCGTGATGGCGACACTGCAAAGGCAAAAGTGGTAATACCCGAAGGTTTCCTGGTAAGGCAAATAGGACAAGAACTTGAAAAGGCAGGGGTGTGTAGCCAAACTTCATTTTTGTTGGCAACTCGAGATAAGGGTCTTATACATGAGCTTGGCCTTAATGTCGAGAATCTAGAAGGGTTTCTTTTCCCGGATACTTATTACTTCGACGTGGAGAGCGAGCCAAACGATGTTGTTCGGAAGATGGTCGCGAACTTCGTCAAGACTGTGTCTGGTATTGTTGGAAACGCTGAAAACTTCGGCAGTAAAGAATTCTACGATAAACTCATTCTTGCGTCGATTGTGGAGCGCGAGTATCGCGTTCCTTCTGAGGCAAAACTCATTGCTTCTGTTTTCAACAACCGGCTCAAGATCGGCATGGCACTGCAATCATGTGCAACTGTTGTCTACGTGATCACCGAAAAGTTGGGAAGGCCTCACCCAGAAGTGGTTACTTACAAAGACCTTGCTATTCCAGATGCCTATAATACTTATCTGCATCCGGGACTACCACCGGGGCCCATCTGCAACCCGGGGGAAGTTGCACTCGACGCTGTGTTCAATCCCACAAAAAGTCAGTATCTTTATTTTAGGTTATTGTCCAATGAAACTGGTCAACATAGGTTCTCCAGGACATTTGATGAACATGTGCAGGCTGTTATACCGGTTAAAGGATATTAAGGAAGATGGGCAAGGTCACTGCTGCCTCTCTGCAGGAAGTCCTCGACAAGACGGATTACCTCGGCGTGTTTCAAGACAAGGTGCGACTCCAAAAAAAAGGAGGAAAATGGTGGGGGTTGTGCCCATTTCACGCTGAAAAAACCCCTTCGTTCTCAGTCGATCCTGACCGTGGGCTTTTTTACTGCTTTGGCTGCCAGAAAGGTGGATCCATCATCGATTTTTTGATGGAGAGCGAGAAGGTAACTTTTCTGGAAGCGGTGACAGAGCTTGCGGAGAGGGCGGGGGTAAAGCTTCAATTCGAGGGCTCTAGTCAAGACGAATCTGCTAATACTGAAAAAGCCGCGCTTTATTCACTCTATGACAAATTAGCGGAAACTTTTCATTGGATCTTGGTGAATAGCTCTGCAGCTTCTGAAGCAAGAGCTGTCTTGGTCAAGCGCAAGATTCCCAAAGAGATCGTAGAGAGGTTTCGTCTGGGTTATGCCCCCGCCGATAGAACATGGCTCCACAGATTTTTGCGGTCGAAGAGCTTTTCGGACGCTTTTCTCTCTCAAACGGGGCTGTTTTCCTCTCGGTCGCACGATTTTCCTCTTTTCGCAAATAGAATTATATTTCCAATATGTGATTCAAAAGGGCGAGTGATTGCGTTTGGGGGACGCCTTTTATCCGGTGATGGACCTAAATACATCAATAGCCCCGATACCGAGATTTTTCATAAACAGGAGAACCTGTTCGCGTTCGATAAGGCAGTTGCAGGTATGAAAGAGGCTAATACGGCGCTTGTGTGCGAAGGATATATGGACGCACTCTCTTTTCATGCCGCAGGGATAGCCTATGCAGTTGCTCCTCTGGGAACCGCATTCACGTTGAAGCAGGCACAGCTCATTCACCGGAGAGCTGACAGGATATTGCTTTGTTTCGATTCGGACGAGGCTGGTCAGCGTGCCGCCGAAAAGGCATGTTGTACTGCGGCCCAAGCGGGCCTTGAGGCGTCTATCCTGCGTATGGAGTCAGGGAAAGACGCTTCTGAGATTCTTGAGAATTTTGGAGAAGAAGCATTGAAAAAGGTTGTGAAATGCAGTATAAGTACCGTGGATTTTTTTGCCCTGCGCGCTCAAAGTCAATTTCAGATAGAGACTGTGGAGGGGAAGGCAAAAGCATCCGCGTTTTTGTTTCCGTATCTTGATGCGCTGGATTCCGAAATAAAGCGCAACGCCACTATTGATGCCTATGCACGAGAAATAGGAATTAATCCTGCATCGCTTTATGCCGATTATGGCAAGGCTGCCGCAAAGAGCGGAAAGTACACATTGCAGGCTTTGCAGGGGCAGATTGGAGCAAAGGCACGGCAGACTGCCTCAGCTGAGGATGGTTCTGGAGCAGCGCGGACGGCGGATCTTGTTTTTGTGACCGCAGTTGTGTTGCATCCTGAGTTCTTTACTCTTGTGGGTAAGTCTGTAAAGCTCGACGATCTCGAGGATCCACATGCTCGTAGTTTGTATGCAGCCCTGGAAAATGCAGAGCGTAGTGGCCTAAAGGATACGGCGTCCATTCTTTCGTGCGTGGATGACGAATCTGCAAAGAATTTCGTTTTATCCAAAGCGGCGGATGGCGAGCTTGAACAGGGTGTCGACGCAATAGTCGAGGACGGAATTCGCAACATAAGAATAAGGAGCCTAGAGAAGGCTCGAACTCGCTTAATTTCGGAGATTGGGCGTGTATCTGCACTGGGTAATAGCCAAGAAACAGCGGAGGATATGTCTGTTATGGAACTATTGAGGCAGAAAATGCAGCTCGACGCCGAATTGGCAAATTTAAAGGGTGAAGTCGATGAGTGACACAGAACTCGACCCCGCCATTGCAAAACTGTTGGAATATGCCAAGGAAAAAAAGTCGATCAGTTTTGATGAATTGTCTGATTTTCTCCCGGAATCAGTTTTGAATTCAGAAAAAATCGACTCCATACTTGCGCTGTTGGAAAGCAACAATATTCAACTCGAAGAAGAAGATGTCCAGATTGAAGACGAGCAGGCGCTAAAGACTGAACTTGAGAGCAAGAAGCTAGTCAATAACTCCAAAGAATCAGGAAGCGACGATCCTATCCGACTCTATTTGTACGAAATTGGCAAGGAGCATCTCCTTACTGCGGAACAGGAAGTTGAGCTGTCCAAGATGATGGAGGACGGCGAAGAAATAATCAAGGCAATTCTTCGCAAGTCCGGGCTTCTTATCACTGAATTCTACCAGTTGACGGTTAAAGCCTCACGGAATGTTAAAGAGACGAACGGACAGCGCAAAGAAAATACAGAAAAAATTGCCGAGCGCCGGCGACTCAATCAGTTTTACCGCGACATAATTCGAGATAGCCAAGCAGATCTGAAAGAATACGTGGAGTTGAAGAAAAAGGTCTTGGCCAAAGGCGGAGATATTTTTGCCGATTCTGACCTGGTAATTCGCCGGGAAAAGCTGATGAAGAAAATCCAGGAAACGGAAATACATCCTGAAGAGATTAGCAGCTTCTCGGAGAAATTCATCACTGCGGCAAAAAAGATCAACAAGTACAGACGAGAGCAGGACAAGATTCAACGTGTCTTGCAGGTGTCTGCAACTCGCGATATCCGAATTCTGGGCAGAAATCTGACAATAAAAGAGAAACGCGAGGTTATAGAACAGCAGCTTGGCTTGCCTTCTGAGGATATAAAAGAGAAGATTCGCCAGCTTCAGGTGACCGAAAAGAAGCTCAGCGAAATGGAAGCGCTCTTTGAAGCCGATTGCGATGAGATCATTGTGATGGCCAGAGAGATTAATCGTGGTCGTAAGATGATGAAAATGGCCAAGGACAAGCTCATTAAGGCTAATCTTCGTCTGGTCGTTTCAATAGCCAAGAAATATACCAATCGCGGTTTACATTTCTTT
Organism: Rectinema sp.; assembly: GCA_039680115.1. Lineage (GTDB taxonomy): Bacteria > Spirochaetota > Spirochaetia > Treponematales > Rectinemataceae > JAFIHQ01. The sequence goes on along the minus strand of JBDKTP010000012.1, from coordinate 66,657 downwards.
GATCTGGTTCAGGAAGGTAACATTGGCCTAATAAAGGCTGTAGAAAAGTTTGAATACCGCAAGGGTTACAAGTTTTCCACATATGCTACATGGTGGATTCGCCAGGCGATTACCCGATCGATTTCCGATCAGGCCCGCACTATTCGTGTTCCGGTGCATATGATCGAGCAAATCAACAAGGTTGTTCGTGAGTCTAGACAGTTAATGCAAAAGCTTGGCCGAGAGCCTACTGACGAGGAAATCGGGCAGCAACTTGGCTGGCCTGTCTCCCGAGTTAAAAGCGTAAAAAATGTTGCGCGCGAACCAATATCTCTTGAAACCCCCATTGGAGAAGACGAAGATTCGTTGTTGGGCGATTTTATCGAAGACAAAGAGATTGAGAATCCTTCTTCACAAACTGATTACAAGTTGTTGCAAGAGCAGATCAAAATGGTACTTTCCACTTTGCCTCCTCGAGAGCAGGAAGTCTTGCGCATGCGCTTTGGGCTTGACGACGGCTATTCGCTTACGCTAGAAGAGGTTGGGCTTTACTTTAATGTGACCCGTGAACGAATTCGTCAGATCGAAGCGAAGGCGCTCAAGAAGCTTCGTCATTTCAAGCGAAGTCAAAAGCTTCGAGATTATATGGATCATTGAGACTAAACGGCTATTTATAGGGGTATGTGAATGACTAATCAAGAGATGTTGGATAAGCTAAAGACCTATCAGCAGATTCTGAGCGAACGCGTCGAGTTGGAGGAAGAGATCGAGCAGCTTCCCAAAACAATCGAGGCGCAGAACGAAATGCTCTCGCGACTGAAGAAGACTCTTGGCGAACGGACAGAAGAATTCAAAAAATCGGCGCAAAGAGTAAAAGAGTTACGTGCTGGCTTGCAAGAGGCCGAGGACGCCCGAGAGCACGCTGAGAAGCAGATGGATGGAATCACTACCCAGCGGGAATACGAAGCCATAAACAAAGAAATCCGAGATGCAACAGAAAAAGAGCAAACTTTAAGAAAAGACATTCAAGTTGAAGAAAGAAACTTCGCCGACCTGGAAGGAGAAATTCAGAAAAACTCCGAGGGTGTTGCTTTATTGGAAAAAGAAATAGACGAAAAGAGCAAGGCTATCGACCAGGAACGACAGAATAAACTGACTAAGGTAGAAGAGCTTAAAGCCAAAGAAGCAGTAGTATCGCAGGGCATTGGCAGCGACATCATTTTTAAGCTGGAACGAATTATTCGAAATAAGAAAGGTGTGGGTGTAGTTCCTGTTCACGGTGTTGTTTGCACAGGTTGTCACATGATATTGCCAGCCAATTTTGTCAATGAGATTCGAGATGAGGAAAATACTGAAGTTCACTTCTGTCCTTACTGTTCGCGGATTCTATTCTACGAAGAGACCGAAGAAGCTCCAGAGTTTGTGGCAAACATAGAATCTGGTTCGTTGGCTGACATTGGAGACTACGCCGAAGAGGGCGAAGAAGAAACCGACGAAGAAGATGAAGAAAACGACCAGGACAAGGACGACGCCGAAAAGGAATATTCTGGCACCAAAAAGAGAAAAATCGCGTTTTCTCGCGACGACATCTCCGACGACCTTGATGACGAATGAACTATCCAAATAGATTTTTAATGCTTCGTCAAGCGTAGCTTTTATAGGTTTTTGTTGTTTTTGAGGTGGAGCGAGCCGTGTCGCCGCGGGACAGGAAACTGTGTCGAGGAAAGTCCGGGCTCAATAGAGCGCGATGCCGGTTAATGGCCGGGGCGGGTGTGAACCGGGCTAGTTTCTGAACAAACCCAAGGCCACATCCGTACAGAAAGTGCCACAGAAAACAAACCGCCAGTAATGGTAAGGGTGAAAAGGCGGGGTAAGAGCCCACCGCAGACTCGGTAACGTGTCTGGCATGGCAAACCTCATCGTGAGCAAGGCTGAATAGTGGTTGACTGCTCGTCATTATGCCACGGGTAAGCCGCTAGACGTCGGCAAGCAATTGTCGGCCTAGATGGATGGCGACATCACAGGCAACTGTGAACAGAACCCGGCTTATAGGCTCGCTCTTTTTTTTGATTCTGAAGTAAGGTGAGGCCATTTTGTTTCGACGTTGGGGCATTTCATGACGCAGGATTGGTTGAACAGCCTAAGAAGACGCAACCGCAGTAGGTCCAAAAAACATAATCGCTTGTTCTGGATAATTCTTGTTGTGGTGGTAGTTGGTGGCGTTGCAGCGCTGATTTTCTATTCTAGAAGTGCAAAGTTGGCAGCTCATGACAATGATATGGAATCAGCAGAGACTCTAGGCGATACTACTTCCACTATTGACAGATCAAAAATACTGGATTTGTGGCAAAAAGGTGACAAGGACAATACACTCGCTCTGTGCCGCGAGGGGGTTGCTGCCAGCCCCTTGGATCCCTTTTATTTGAGTTTTGAAGGTATTGCTGCCTACTACAGCTCGCTTGAAAAACCGGAGGGTGATGAACGTCAGGCTTTGCTTGACGAGGCTGTGTTTAGTCTTAGAAAATCACTCGTAGCTGATGAACATCTGCCAATTCGAGCTCAGGTGGAGTATGTCCTTGGCAAGTCGTACTTTCAGAAGGGCACACCGTGGTATGACCTTGCCATCTCTTTTTTGGAACTTTCAAAAAAGGACGGATATTCGGCGGTAGATACCGAGCAGTATCTTGGTTTAGCATATGCTGGGATGGGATTGCACGATAAGGCCATCGAACACTATGAATTGGCTCTGTCTCAGCAACCGTCGGATGTATTGATGCTGTCTGCCGCTATGAGTTATAAAGAAGTAGGAAACAGCACAAAAGCAGAGGAACTTTTGACCAAAGTCATCGACTCTAACGTTGATGCGATTCTTGTTCAAAAGAGTCGATACATGTTGGCAGATTTTGCGATGGAGAAGGGTGACCTTACAAAAGCAAGTTCACTTTATCAGGCCATTGTGAATGCAGATCCACAAGCTGCCGATGCCTGGTTCCAAATGGGATTGATCTATGAAAAACAGAACGACCCTATAAAGGCACGGGCTGCGTGGCGTAAAGTCATTTCTATAAATCCCAATTACGCAGAAGCCCGAAAAAAGTTGGCAGAAAAACTATAGGAGTAGAAAATTATGGCTTTTAAGAAAAAAGCTTTTAAAGGTTTTTCGCAAGACATTGGAATAGACTTAGGTACCTGTAATACGCTGATTTATGTTCGTGGCAAGGGCATTGTCTTGAATGAACCGTCTGTCGTGGCAGTCGAAAAAGGAACCAACCGACTTTTGGCTGTTGGCGTAGACGCTAAGGCGATGCTTTCGCGCACTCCCCGAGATATCATTGCTAAGAGACCTCTGCGAGATGGGGTTATTGCAGACCCTGATACAACAGAAAAGATGATCAAGTACTTTATCCAGAAGGTTGCACCTTCCAATTGGTTTGTAAAACCAAGAATTGTGATCGGTGTCCCTTCATGTATCACCAAAGTTGAGGAGAACGCCGTCATAGATTCGGCATTCAAAGCCGGTGCACGATCCGTCAAGGTGATTCCCGAGTCTTTGGCCGCGGCAATAGGTGCCGGCATTCCTATTGTCGAGCCAGCTGGCCACATGATCTGTGACATAGGTGGTGGCACGACGGAGATTTCCGTCATATCCCTTAAGGGCATGGTCGTCACTCGGGCAATTCGAGTGGGAGGAGACGAGTTCGACGAGGCTATTATGCGTCACATACGAAACGTGCACAATTTGATCATTGGTGATCAAACGGCGGAGAGACTCAAAATTGAGATAGGCAATGCCAGTCCGGAACGCACCATCGAAAAAGTTGAGATTAAGGGGAACGATGCAATTACTGGCTTGCCAAGACGCTTTGAAATAGACTCAGTAGAAATCAGGGAAGCGCTTATGCCTTCGGTCAACCTCATTGTGGATGAGGTTAAAAAAACCCTGAGCGAAACACCCCCTGAGCTTGCTGCAGACATTGTTGAGCGGGGTATTGTGATGTCTGGCGGTGGAGCTCTATTGAAAGGCTTACCTAAACTCATTGCAAAGGAAACTGGGGTCCCTGTGATTTTGGCAGAAAAACCAATGGAATGTGTTGCAATTGGGGCCGGGAAGTATTTTGAAACCATGAACAATCGCGAAGGTTCTGACAGCGTCTACGAAAGCCTAAATCTCTAAGGAAAACTATATGGCGATCCAACGCCGCCCCAACAGCGGCATGGCTTCTGTGCATGTCGTTTCTATTGTGCTGCTTGTCGTTTCTCTTGCTTTGCTTGGCGTTTCGACAAAGGCAATAAACAAGGTCCCGGAGTTAGGATCAGACGCTGCCGGATCAATTCAGAGTTTTTTTTCTTCGATAGCGACTTTCTTTCATGACACTGTGTTTTCAATCAAAGAACTAGCCAATCTCCAGCAACAATACGATCAACTTGTGAAAAAAATGGATGAGTATTCCGCCATGCAGCGAGACTATGCACAGGTACAGGCCGAGAATGCGCGCCTGAAAGAGCAGCTCGGTTTTGCCCAGAACGTGAGCACAATTCAGACAGCAGCTCAAATAGTGGCGCGGGATCCGTCAAACATCTATTCGAGTTATATTATCAATAAAGGGACCTCCGCGGGTGTCGGTCACAACATGGCTGTGGTTGCTTTTTACGATGGCGTCGAAGGCCTCGTAGGAAAGATTACCGAAGTACGGAAAAACTCAAGCGTGGTTATACCGCTTTTCGATCAGCGTTTTTTTGTTTCAGCAAGGTTCTCCAGTTCCAGAATAGGTGGATTAGTTAACGGCCAGGGCAGTGAAGACGACCCTTTGGTAATGCGGTATGTCTCGAAATTGAATGCTGGGGAGATAAAAAAAGGCGACGTTGTCGTCACAAGCGGACTCGACTCGATTTTCCCTCCCGATTTAGCCATAGGCAGGGTAAAAGAAGTCATTGTGCCCAATTATGGCAGTTCAGCTGTCATCTACTTGGAACCAGCTGTACCTTTTGCAAAACTAGAGTATCTGTTTGTTCTCCAGAACCATCCTTCCGAAACTCAGTCTGAACAGACTCAGTCCAGTCCTGCTGCAGGTCAATCCAGTACTGTCACAGGTTTGAAAAACCCGAATTCTGCGTTGCAGGGGGCTAATCATTGATCACCACAATTGTGTCTTCGACTGCATTGGTCTCTTTGCTTTTCCTGGTTCAGACTACATGGTTGAGAAACGGGCTTATATTGGGTGTCGTTCCAGATCTTGGCCTCCTGGTCATTTTGTGGGTTTCCTTCAGAAACGAAAAAAGCGTGGGGTCTTTCACAGGTTTCTTCTCGGGACTGGTTTGTGACTTGTTTTCTGCCGCCTCTGTTGGTTATTTTGCATTCCTGTACGTGATTCCAGCATATGCAGTTTCTGTGCTCAATCGGTTTGTCTCTTTGGACGCCATCTGGATTCCTTTCCTGGCAGGATTCTTTTCTACACTTTTGAAGGCTATAGGCAGCATTGTGCTTTCCGCAATTTTTGGACCGTCTGTACTGAGCTCCTACTTTCTTAATGATATTCATCTCTGGGTCGAAGCTGGCTTGAATGCCGTGCTTGCTCCGCTCGTATTCTTCCTTTTGAACATGACTGGCAGTTTTTTTGTTGCCAAGAGAACACCGAGTGAAAGGATAGGATCGCACAGGAAATGAGCCGCGAGGACAGAAAATCTGATTCGACAACAAGGTTCTTTAAACTCAGCACAGCAGTTCTATTCGGCGTATTTGTCATCTACCTTTTCTATCTTCAAGTGTATAGAAATCAAGACTATCTTGCGCAATCTCAAAGATATACTGTCCAGTCCGTGAGAATTCCGGCGCCTCGAGGCGAAATTTACGATCGCAATTATACTGTCCCTCTTGCTACAAACGAGGAGGCGTTTTCGATTGAGGTTGTACCCGCCGAGATTGGGGATTCGGAGCGGAATAGAGTTTTTGATGCGTTAGCTAGAATGTTGAAGATTTCCGTAGAGGATATCAACAAAAAGATTCCGCCAAAGTACTATCATCTGTATCAACCTATTTCGATTTCCAACTCGACTGACTATGAAACGGTGGCACAAATAGCCGAACAGAAAGACGATTTCCCTGGAGTCTATTGGAATGCGCAGCCAGTGAGGCGATACGTCAATCTTGAGTCTTTGTCACACGTAATTGGGTACGTCGGAGAAATGAGCAGGGACGAATATAAGCTTCTTTACAACAAAGGCTATTCAGCCAATGACCTTATAGGAAAGGCTGGCATAGAAAAGCAATACGATACGCTCCTAAAAGGCACCGATGGCGAAATTTCAAAGAGTGTTGATGTAAAAGGTAAGGATATCAGCGCGGATCAAAATAAGGTTGCACCACCGATTCCAGGTAAATCACTTGTGCTGACCATAGATCGTTCAATTCAGGAAATAGCTCAAAAGGCACTCGGTAAGAGAATGGGATCGGTCGTTGTATTGAAGCCTGCTACTGGCGAAATACTTGCAATGGTGTCGTATCCTTGGTATGACTCCAATCTCTTTTCTTCGTCAGCGGCAAATTCAGAGTACGCCAAATTGCTTGCCGATCCTAATAATCCCTTACTCAATAGAGCAATACAGTCATCATATCCACCAGCGTCAACATTCAAGACTGTTCTGACGACCGGAATTCTTGAAGAAAAAGTCTTGAGCGAGACACAGAAAATACTCTGCACCGGTCACCTTGACTACGGTGGCAGGCAATGGAATTGCTGGGTTCATAGTGGACATGGTTCGCTTGACCTAAAAAATGCACTTGCACAGTCTTGTGACGTCTATTTTTGGCTCGCTGGCCGAGACTACCTTGGAGTAGAAAACATTGTCAATTATGCCGGGCTTTATGGGTATGGAAAACCGACAGGGGTTGACTTACCAGGAGAGAATTCCGGCTTCGTGCCAAATCCTCAATGGAAACAAAAGACCTATAACGAAAAATGGACTCCTGGAGATACTATGAATCTTTCGATTGGACAAGGCTACATGTTGGCGACACCCTTGCAAGTCGCAGACATGATTGCCATGATTGTCAATGATGGTGTGATCTATAAGCCACACATTCTTAAGGAAATTCGGGATCCGGATACTGGTGCAGTTGTTCAAAAGGTGGAACCGGAAGAACTTTCGAAGGTGAGTATCAACAAGGAGACATTTGCAAAAGTTCGAGAAGACCTTCGTGCGGTCATCACTGTTGGCTCGGCGCACGTGCCGGTCTCCACAAAAGCTGTACAGATTGCAGGCAAAACCGGTACGGCGGAAGTGGGCCTCAGGGACCGCTGGCATTCTTGGTTTGCATCCTACGGACCATACGATGCACCAGTCGAGGATCAGATTGTCGTAGTAACTATGATTGAAGCAAGTAATCCATGGGAGTGGTGGGCACCTTATGCCGCCAATGTGATCTATCAGGCTATTTTTGCCGGGCAAGATGCAGAAACGGCAGCCAAGACAGTACACGTCAATTTGGATTCGACGCAGCTTAGGGGACGGGCAGAATAGATGGCGAATTCACCGGAATCGAGACGCTTCCAACCTTCAAAATTCTTTGCAGACATAGATTATTTTATGTTATTTGCGACGCTTGCTCTTGTAATAATTGGAATTCTAGCCATCGCATCTTCTGGTGTCGACGCGGAAGGATTCCGTTTTTCCGATGAGTATTTGAAGCAAGCTGTGTGGGCTGTCACGGGTTTGGTTTTGATGGTGGTAGCACTGTCATTGGACTTGTCGCGGCTCAAAGACTATATGTTTTTTGTCTATGCTGCGACTATTCTTTTGCTCATCTATACTCGGATTGCAGGCAAGGTCGTCAATGGGGCCAAGGCGTGGATTGGCTTTGGTTCTTACGGAATTCAACCTTCAGAGTTCGCAAAAGTTGCAACCATTCTATTTCTAGCCAAATATCTGGAAAGCTCGGAACAGGAAACCGATGTAAGACGCCTTGTCTTTTCCAGTTTGATAATCAGTGTTCCTGTATTGCTCATACTTTCACAGCCCGACTTTGGCTCCGCTATTGTCTTTTTCCCAATCCTATTGGCGATGCTTGCACAGGCGAAAGTGGACAAGCGCTATGTGTTCTTTATTTTACTTGTAGTCGTCTTCACTTTTTTATTTCTGATCCTTCCCTTGATAGGGAGATATTTCTTGCCACCGGGCAACGTGCTGGATGTTTTTTTTCAAAGTAACTCCTTGCCAACACTCGTCGTGTTTGGAGTTGTCCTCATTGTAGGTTTGTCGCTGTTTGGTTGGCTAAAGTTCAAGAAACAACCGTATTTTTGGATCGCGTACTTTGCCATACTTATTTCTGTTTCTGTCTTATTGTCTACAATAGCAGGCAAGGTAATGAAAGAGTATCAGATTATGCGCCTGCTGGTCTTTGTTAATCCAAACATCGATCCACAAGGGGCAGGTTGGAACATCTTGCAAAGTGTCACAGCAGTGGGATCGGGAGGCCTCTGGGGTAAAGGCTATATGCAAGGTTCCCAGAGCCATGCAAGGTTCATTCCTCAACAAAGTACTGATTTTATCTTCTCTATAATTGCAGAAGAAGGTGGTTTTCTTGGCAGTCTTCTCGTGGTTGGGCTCTTTTGCTTCTTCCTTTATCGCGTTATTAGGGTAATGGATACGACGAATGACCGATACTCATCGCTTGTATGTGCCGGGTTCTGGGGAATGTTCTTTTTTCATTTCCTGATCAATATAGGTATGGCGATTGGTATTATGCCTATTACGGGTATACCTCTGTATTTCATTTCCTATGGAGGCTCTTCTTTGTGGGCGGCAATGGTCGCCACCGGGTTAATGCTTGGAATCTCTGCCCGACGTTACCGTGTTTATTAAATATGGCCTGACTTTTTGCTTGTTCTCGCAAGTGCAGCAATCGTCTAAGGCTTATGCTCATGTTTGAGAGGAAAACTTCTATGGCAATATTTGTTAATCCGCTTAGAGATTTTGCTGGTTCGATTCATAAAGTGGAAAAACCGGCGAGGTACTTGGGCGGTGAATTGGGGTCTAATTCGCCTATTGAAAATGAAAAAGACACGCGGCTTCGTATAGCTTTGTGTTTCCCTGATCTTTACGAGATAGGAATGTCTAATAACGCTATTCGCTTGCTGTATAATCAATTGTCCACTATGAGCGACGCTGTGGTGTGTGAGCGGGTATTTGCGCCAGCTCCAGACTTTGAAAAACTGCTCAAAGAGCGTAATGTCCCGCTCTATACGCTGGAAAGTGGGATCCCTTTATTCCAATGTGACATCATAGCGTTCTCAGTTGGCTACGAGTTGTTAGCCACCAATATGCTCACTGTTTTGCAGGCTGGTAAGGTACCATTGCTTCGGGAAGAACGCGACAACACGAGTCCAGTGGTAATTGCGGGCGGTCCTGCGATTACAAACCCGCATCCTTTCGGTAAATTCCTAGATGCCGTCTATATCGGCGAGGCAGAAGCAGGCTTTTATGAACTTGTTCGCCGACTGGCGGACATAAAGGCGCAAAGCAAACCGGAAGAAATGAGGACGAAGTTTCTTGAAGAGATCGGCACGCTGGAACAGATGTGGACACCCTACGAAGTAAACTTGGGCCGCCAAAGCGAGGATCCATGTAAAGATGATCTTCGCTCGAAGTCGCCCAAGACAGTGAGGGCCGTTTTTGATCAGTTCTCTACGACGACTGCCTTTACAGCCTATCCTGTGGCAGTATTGCCGACAGTTCAGAGTCACGGAAGCGTCGAAATAATGCGTGGGTGTCCTAACGGTTGCAGATTCTGTCACGCAGGATATTTTTATCGTCCACAAAGAATTAAAAGCTCGGCTTGTATCGACGAGGAAGTCCGCATTCTTGTAGAGGATGGTGGCTATCAGGAAATAACATTAGCGTCACTCTCGAGTGGCGATTATCCGGATATTGTCAGTACGTTTCGGTCGTTGAATGAGAAGTGGAAGGAGAGGCATGTTTCGTTTCAGTTGCCAAGTCTTAAGGTAAACTCCTTTACGCTACCACTGCTGTCTGAGCTTTCTGAAGTTCGCAAGTCCGGATTGACGTTCGCTGTGGAAACGCCTATAGAGGCATGGCAATTAGCTATAAACAAAGAAGTTAGCCTGGAGAAAACTCTTTCGATCCTGAAAGAAGCGCGAAGCCTCGGCTTCAGGTCTGCAAAATTTTACTTCATGATTGGCTTGCCGGTGCCGGGCAAAGGAATAGGCGAGGCAGATGCCATCAGTGCCTTTTTGCGGCAAGTTTCTGCCGAGTCAAAAATGGCCATTAATGTAACAATCGGTACTTTCGTACCAAAGCCGCATACTCCTTACGAGCAGCAGTCCCAATTGAGCGAAGAAGAAGCGCTCAATTGCATTCATAGAATAAAGGACTCTCTTAGGCAATTTCGTTCGATATCGATTTCTTATCATTCACCTTTCTCTTCGGTTCTTGAGGGACTTATCTGCCGCGGAGACGACAGGGTAGGGGACGTTATCCTGACTGCTTTTAGAAATGGGGCAAGACTCGATGCGTGGGATGAGTATCTAAAGAGGGATGCGTGGCGAGAAGCCATAAAGGAACATGCGCAAAGTCTTGGCATAGATGAGAATGAGTGGATTTCTCGTATGTTGAGCGGCAACCCTCCTGAGGGATCAAGTAGACCAATTTGGAAGGATGTATCTCTTATTGTCTCTAATTCCTTTTATGATACTGAATTAGAGAATTCAATGAATAGCACACCTACGGTACCATGCGCCACCCCGTGCGAGCATCCGTGTGGAGCATGCAACAAAAAAGCTCATATTGTATGTAATAGTATACAACTAAAAGAGCTTTCTGATGCTGCATCTGATGCTGCAAACATTGAGCGTACTGCAAGGCCAATCGGAAAGAAGGCCATATCAAAAGTTAAGTTGATGGAGAGCTTTTCAATCGGAAGCACACACCAATCGTTACTTGAAGACAAGAGACTGATATTGAAGTACAGGAAAAAGGACCAGGCAGCATTTTACCCGCTGCATTCGGTTTCGAATGTCTTTGCTCGAGCTTTCGTAATCTTGGGGATCCCTGTTCGGTTTTCTGAGGGTTTTAACCCTATAGCCAGACTTGAGTTTACACCTCCTTTGTCACTTGGTTTTGAATCCGAAGCAGAGATTTGTTCGGCTTGGCTAGAAAGCGATTTTCTTATTAACGATAACGATGGTTTCTTGAATGCGTTAAACTCGGTTTTACCTTCCGGACTCGTTGTGCAAAGTGCCCGCATTGGAGATTCGCGCAACCTTGGAAAGAACTCAATTGGGACAATATTCTCTGGAAGCCTCGTTGCAATCACACCTAGGAATTCGCTTGGACGTGGACTTCTTGAACGTTATTTTGACATTGCCACCACTAACGGCATATGTGCATCTTTTGCAAATTCAATCCAATCAATCAACTCTGAGAAGTCTCTTTATTATGATGACGATAGGCTCTTTGTCCGTACCAAAGAACTTCAATCTAATCCGGCGGCACGCCTAACAATTCATGATGTTATACATTCAATTATGAATAATGCGAAAGGCAATGCCGAACCTAGGAATGAAGACAGATTAGACGAGCTTGATTATTTCTCGATTACTAGGCTTGAAACTTACGCGATAAAAGGTGAAGGTCCAGAGAGAAGCCTTTTTGACGCCTTGTAATAGAGAACGTCGCCTGGACGCTAGCTCAAGAAATGCGTTGAATGCGTTGAAAGGTTGTTTTTGGTTTTGGGCAGCATTATGGTAGACAGAATATACATTATACGAAGTCATCTATGCTATGCTTATACTATTCACGATAACCCAAACGCAGCCAAGACCTGGATTTAGGACTGCCTGAGTCTTGCTAGTTCCGCTTAGTCAAGAGGTGGTGTGTATTGCACTACTTCTGTAATCACTGTGGGCGCGCCAAAGTGCGATGAAAGGTCATCAGTGTTTGTCCAATAGCCTACTGCAAAAAAGACAAAGTATAATGGACCAGAGCCAGGATCAGTTGTACCATCGTCGTAGTCAGGATCGCCTGCCTTGTAGTTAGAAAGCTTATAGAAGGACAACCTGTCAGCGGAAGTTGTAGTGTCAAGTGTACGACATACCTTGATATCGTCAAGAGTTGTTGAATCATCCTGATCAAAGTACCAATCATCGCTCACAGTGGCAATATGTAGATAGTACGTGGCATTGCTCTCTGTGGGTTTTATTAAGGGTGCGATAGTATCTGACTTATGTCGAATCCTAACGAACCCACGCTCGTAAGTTGCCTTTTGAACAAAATCGTCTGGATCAAGTGCATTTGACTCGGCGCCCACCCTACCAGCCCAATCCGATAATACCTGACGGTCGTTATCCGCTGCATCCTCAGTTTGATAGACGCGATAAAAGATCTCGTATCCAAGAAAGACAGAACTGCCTGTACTTTCAGAAACATTCCCTGAATCACTAAGGGTAAACACATTGCTGCCATACGAAAAATACGGCGCATAGTAGAAGGGAATATCCTGCAGCCCACAGCTCACCGTAACCAGTCCAAATAGGACGCAGGCAAGCAGAATGATAGAAATGGTATTATGCATCACACTGCAGTCCTTAAAAAAATAAAGGGCAAGCTGTGAACCTAGCCAGCCTGCCCTTTTCCGTTGTCCGTCCTTCATGCCCTGTACTTAATTAAACCATCGTACTAGAAAAAGGTTTCAGCGGGTAAGAGGGATTATAACAAAAAACTATTGATTCTGATCTGCGTGACCGGTTGCCTTCAGGTATACGACGCGGTCTTTTGCAAGCTTTGCCCAATCCGAGTCTGGAAAATCCGAAAGCAATTTATCGTAGCAGCCGAGGGCAGTTTTCCAGTCCGATTTGCTCTCCGCAAGCCTGCCAAGCGCGAAATAAGCGTGTGCGAGATTAGGTGTATCCTCTTTATAGTTAGAAACGATGCGGTTGTAATACTCTATGGCTTTGTCTGTAGAGCCCTGCTCCTCCGCTGCAACGGCGGCGGCTTCCAATGCTATAGGCGCCAAATATGTCTTGGGCAGACGGTCAGCCGCTTCCGCAGCGAACTTCTCGGCGTTTGGCCAATCCTTCTTGGTGGTAGCTATGGTGGACTTGGTATAGAGTGACTCTTGTGCAGCAAAACTATGAGGCCATTGCTTAATGATGGCATCCAAGTCTGACTGGATTTCCTTTTCACTCTCGTCCTTTTTTGCCTGGTCTGTTTCTGCGCTCCACGCAGTGAGCTTCGTACGAACTTCTTCTATTGCCCTTGCAGACTTATCGGCATTCGAGTTGGAAACATACGAGTAAACACCTATACCAACAAGAATTACTACGATAGCTATCAAAACACCAAGAACGACAACTTTGTACTTTGTGAAAAATTCTGTAATCTTTTCTGAAAAAGATTTCTTGGCTTGGTTAGCCTGTCCATTTTTAGAAGCTTTTGGTGTCGTTGTGGCGCGATTGCCCTTAGACCTGGTGTCCGCTTTTGCTTCGCTTTTCTCATTTGTGTTGTCAGACTTAGTTTCCACGAGAATCACTCCTTCGTTTGAACGATATTAAGCTCTTTTATTAATCGTGATAAGTAGGTACGTTGAATGTTCAATTCCTTTGCGGTTTGAGTTTGATTCCAGCCATGCAACTCCAGTGCATTCCGAATAAAACTCGACTTAAAACTATTGACGGCCTCTTTCAAGTTCTTGCCACGAAAATCCACTACGTTCGCTTCTTTATTGCCTAACATAAGATCAGCGGAGCTTATGAATCTAGATCGAGTCATGACAACAGCCCGTTCCACGGCGTTTTCCAGCTCACGAACATTGCCCGGCCATGCATAGGTCAGCATGCTTTGCATTGCACTATCGGAAAAACCCTCGACAACTTTATTGGTTTCTCGGGCATAGTGCTTTAGAAAGTAGTTCGCCAAAACCGGTATGTCCTCCTTTCTCTCCCGGAGAGGAGGAATCACCAAGGGAAGCACATTAAGGCGGTAATACAAATCAGCTCGAAATTCCTGCCGTTCGACCATTGCTGCAAGATCTTTGTTGGTTGCTGCAACTATCCGTACATCAACTTGAATGGTCTGCGAAGAGCCGACTTTCTCAAAAGCTTTCTGTTGTAGCACGCGGAGCAATTTTGCCTGCAAACGCAAAGGCAACTCGGCAATCTCGTCAAGGAAAATCGTGCCGCCTTTAGCTGCTTCGAAACGACCTTCGCGGTCTTGAATAGCATCGGTAAAGGCGCCCTTGACATGACCGAAAAGTTCACTTTCCAGAAGCGATTCTGGCAACGCAGCACAGCTTACCCGCACAAACGGCTTCGAGTTTCTATAAGACATCCGATGCAGGCGCTCGGCAAAGAGTTCCTTCCCCACCCCACTTTCTCCCAAAATAAGAACGGAGACATCGCTTGTGGCAATTCGGTCTGCAAGTTCAATCTTTTCCGCCATAACTTGCGACGCAAAAATGAGGGTGTGCCAGCCAGATGACTCTTCGACTTTCCGGCTTAAGTAAGAGAGTTCGTTTGAAGTCTTCTCAAATAATCTGGCATTTTCAATCGCTATAGCGGCCTGATTCGAAAAGATCTCCAACCAGAATTGGTCTTCAGGAAGGAAACCGCTTCCTCCAATCTTGTTAACAAGCTCTATGACACCTACAAGGTGCCCTTTGATTTTCATGGGGACTGCAAGAATAGAACGTGCAGGAAAACTCACCGCCTTTGCTACTTCAGAAGAAAAGCGAGCATCCTCTGTTGGATTGTTTGAAATAAGCGACTGACCGTTCTTGGCAACCCAGGCAGCAATCCCGGAATCAGCCTCAATCTCCCGACCTGCTAACTCATGTTTCTTGGGGCCAAGCGCAATTTCAAAGCGTAGTTTTTCTGAATTGTCATCGTAAAGCAAAAGACTCGCTGCCTCAGCGCCAACGAGTCTTGTAGAAGATTCAATGATTTTTTGTAGCAGTGACCGACCATCAGAATAGTCAGAATTTATGAGGTCGGCAACCTCAATGAGCATCTTGAACTTCCCAGGATCAATGGTCCCGTCAACAGTTTTCATATGCTTCCTGAAATTGCCGACTGCGTCGCAATCTAAGAGTTTTTCTTGGAACTGTCGCGCTCTTTGATAAGATCGCCAAGCGTATAACCAGCATCGGACTCCTCGTTCTCTATAAACCTTGAAAGCTCTTCTCGCTGTTGCTGCTGCACGAGGTCGCGAACGGACAGGCCAAGCTTTTGTCGCTCAGGATTGAGGTCAACAACTACGGCCTTAACAGTCATGCCGGGTGTATACTTTGCCAAAGCATCTTCGAATGACTCGTTCCGATCGGAGGTAAGGTCCTGCTTCTTGATGAGCCCATCAATGCCACCCTGAACTTTAACGAACACGCCAAAATCAGTGACATTGGAAACTGTGCCCTCGACAATGGATCCCACCCTATAAGCACGTGCAAAGGACATCCACGGATCCTCGGAAAGCTGCTTGACGCCTAACCGGATATTGCGGTTCTCCGGGTCGCTTTCCAGGACGACAACTTCGATTTCGTCGCCTTCGTGTAAGACGGAGGATGGGTTCTTTATATGCGATGTCCACGAAAGGTCGTCCACATGCAAGAATCCATCAATACCTTCTTCGAGCTCAATAAACGCCCCTGCATTGGTGACTTTAACGATTTTCCTCGTGAGGCGCATGCCAACAGGGAAGCGGTCATTCACGGTATCCCATGGGTTAGGCTGAACTTGCTTTAGACCAAGAGAAACCTTACCAGCCTGGAGGTCGTAGCCCAAAATCATGCAATCCACAATGTCACCGGGTTTTAGCATATCTTCTGGTTTATGGACTTTCTTGACCCAGGAGAATTCGGAAATATGAGCAAGCCCTTCGATTCCCTCTTCCAGTTCGATAAACGCACCGTAATCAGTAAGTTTTGTAACCTTGCCTTTTACGATGTCGTTGAGATGGTATTTGTCCTCGAATGTAAACCATGGATCCTGAGTAAAATGCTTTAAGGAAAGGTTTATGCGCTTCTCTTCCGGATCAAGACGGATTACTTTGAGTTCGATTTCCTGACCTTTGCGAACATAGTCTTTTGGCCGAGTGACGTGGCCCCAACTCATGTCGTTGATATGCAAAAGCCCGTCAAAACCGCCTAAGTCGATGAACGCACCAAAACTCGTGAAGCTCTTAACTACACCTTTGACCGTATCACCAATCTGGACTTTCTGGAAGAATTCGTTTCTACGCGCATCGATATCTTCTTCCATCCATTTGCGGCGATTGAGAATGATATTGACCTTTTTATCGGAATAGAGGCGCTCAAGATAGAACTTACTTGTCAAGCCAATAAGATAATCGCCTTTTTCGATCCTTTGAATGTCGGCTTTCGACGAAGGCAAGAATCCTTTTAAGCCGTGACCTATATCTACCTCAAAACCACCCTTTACTTCTTTTTCGATTTTTCCATCTACCGGTGTATGTTCTTTGAATGCGGTTGCGATGGATTTCCAAAATGCCTTTTCATCGGCCCGTTTCTTGGAAACAATTACTTCACCTGAGTGTGTCTCTTTTCTTACCAGAATGACACGCACAGAATCGCCGACGGCGGGAGTGACACCATCGAACTCTTCGATGGGAATTTTCCCTTCAGACTTATAGCCAACATCGACAAAGACAAAGTCACCATTGATCTGAACGACTTTGCCGTCGATAAGATCTCCCTCCTCCAGTCCCTCAAAAGTTTTAAGGTACTGCTCCTCCAATTGTGTCTGGAATTCGTCGCGGGCGGGAGCGGCGACGTCCATTTCCACTTCCTTATTGTCCATGTGTATCCCTTACGTAAAGAATTTTGCTGTATACTTTCTCATAAACTTGCTCTATGGTCAAGCCTGAGGTGTCCAAATAGTAGGCGTCTTCAGCGATTTTTAACGCACCCGTAGATTTAGTAGTATCGATTTTATCGCGCATTTCGATATTCTTGCGAATATCATCAAGGCTCATCCCCTCGGAATTTTGCATAAAACGACGTTCAGCCCTTTTTTCTACCGAAGCATCGAGATAGATTTTTAGATCAGCATTAGGGAATACTACTGTAGTCATGTCGCGGCCTTCTGCGACACAGTCACGACCGGCGGCTACCTTCTGAATGATCTTGTTTACGATTGCCCGTACTTCGGGAATGGCAGATACCTGGGCGACAATGGCGTCTACGGCTGGAGTGCGCAACTCTCTGTCCACCACTTTGCCATCAACGCTAATAGTGCCGTCCGGCAAATACTCAATATGAACTTGTGAAGCCACTCTGAGTATGCCTTGAGTGTCGCCAACAGAGACACCCTTAGTGATGACAGCAAAGGAAATAGCTCGATAGAGGTTGCCGGAATTGATATAGAGGAAGCCCAAGTTTCTGGAGATCATTGCAGCAAGGGAGGATTTTCCGCAACCTGCAGGCCCATCAATTGCAACAATCATTGTCGATTCTCCATCCAAGAAGGTCAGAAAGAGTGCGCAATTCATCGTTTGTAAGCTCTCGAAATTTTCCCTCGGGAAGCTGACCAAGCCGCACGGGTCCGATTCGTACTCTAGTAAGCTTAAGAGCCCGTAGGCCGAAGTGCGCCAAAACCCTGCGAATCTCTCGATTCCGCCCTTCTATTAATATGATGGTAGCGTGATAGTCATCCAGGATCTTCACGCTGCGCGCCTTGTATGTTGTCTCGTCTATAACGACACCAGCTTCAAAACTCACAGTAAACTCTTTGGGGATAGCAACATCGGTGACCAATTCATATTCTTTTTCGATGTTGCTGCTTGGGTGCGACATCTTCTTTGCAAAATCGCCGTCGTTGGTAAAAAGAATCAGACCACTTGACCACTGATCAAGACGTCCGACGTTGTAGACTCGCTCAGCGCAGGCATCCTTTAAGAGATCTACAGCGAGAGGCCTTTTCTCTGGATCCGACATCGCACACAGATAACCTGCCGGTTTATTGAGCATGAGGTAATGCTTTTGTTCCTGTGGAACGACAGGCCTTCCGTCAAGTAAGACCGTATCTCCCGGAGAAACGCTTTGACCAAGCTCGGCCTTTTGTCCATTGATCAACACTCGTCCTTCAAGAATAAATGCTTCGCAGTGTCGTCTGGAGCCGAGCCCGGCCGAAGCCAAATAAGCCTGAAGTCGTTTGGGCTTGGGGGTAAGGTCAAAACTATCAGAATTCATCCTTCTTCGTCCTCGTGCTTTTCAAAGCGCTTAAGATCGGTTTCTTCCAGTTTAGGAAGGTCATCCAAAGAATTTAGCTTAAAATAGGCCAGGAATTCGTCTGTAGTGGCATAGAGCGTCGGCTTACCAGGCGCATCTTTTTTTCCAGCCTCTTTTATTAGGTTTTTTGACAAAAGGAAGCGGATCATAGTGTCGGCAGACACACCCCGTATGGACTCGACTTCTGCTCGCGTAATCGGCTGAGAATAAGCGATTATCGAAAGTGTTTCCATTGCAGCTTTGGATAATCGCGTGTGTCCTTTTGACGAATAGTTATTTTTTAGCTCCTCCCAAATCTCGACTTTGGGGGCAAGCACCCAACCTCCCCCACTTTTTATGGGTTCAAAACCTAGATTCGCCAATGACGTTTGAGTGCAAAGTTGGTTAAGCGCAAGCACAACATCGTCAAGATCGAGTCCAGTGACTTTGGCCAAATACGACTCGTCTACAGGAGTGCTCTCGAGAAAAAGGACGGCGCTCACCAAAGCCATGTTGTTCTCAGGAGTTCGTTCCATCGTTTTCTCCAGATGGGTAACGGAATATCATAATGTCACCAAAGAGCTTGTGCTGCTTAATGCATATTCGTTTAGCCTTTACCGAATCCAACATCGCAAGGAAGGCGCAGGCAAGGTCGAGCGCCGAACGAGGGCGTGTGATTAGTTCCAGAAAAGAAAAGGACTCTTTTTTTTCTAAAAGACTGCTGATAAGAGCGACTTTTTCGTTGATGGACACTTCCTCGTAAAGATCGATCACACGCTCGGAGTTAAAATTCTGTACCAAGCTGGAAAAAGCCCTTAAGAGGTCCCAAGCGTCCAAATTAACCCAAACTTCCTGGTTTTTTTCATCCAAAAAAGGAAGTGTGCGCTGCATAGTTGAGCGTTCCAAAGCCCACTCAACTTCCATCTCGCGCTGCTCCATGAGCGACGAGAGTTTCTTAATCTTCTGGTACTCTATCAACTTCTCTATTAAGCCACGTCGTGGATCTTCTTCATCGTCAGGACTCGTGGTTGCGGCCGGATTGAGCATCCTCGACTTGATGAGTAGGAGCGTAGCCGCCAGATTGTAGAACTCACTCAGTTCGTCCAGATCAATCTCGTCTTCCTCGCGTAGACACTCGAGATACTGCTCCGTTATAGATGCTATATGAATGTCGTAAATGCTCATATCATTGCGATTTATGAGATAGAGCAAGAGATCCAGTGGACCCTCGAAATCCTTTAGCTTAAATTTTCGGCGGCTAATAGGAGATTCTAGAAGCGAGTAGGCAGTGCTTTCCGAAGCAGAATTCTGTACGCTGACATTCATTATGGATACGCTGCATCATAGTCAGCGGTAGCGATCGGGTAAATACCCTGTGCCGGAAGCAATGAACAGTATTGCAAGAAAGACACCGATGAAACAGGATCAATTACGCCGCTATCGAGATTCAAGAGCGGTACAAGGACAAACTTTCTTTCCCGCATGCCCGGATGAGGAATCACCAGATTAGGTTCGGCAATGATTTTGTCACCATAGAGCAAAATATCGATATCCAAAGTCCTAGGGCCTTTGGCTACAACTTTGGATCGATCGCGTCCCAGCGCTGTTTCTATTTCATGGACACACGTAAGGAGCTCTTGAGGTTCAAGCTCGGTCCATCCTTGCACAACGGCATTCACAAAGTCTGGTTGGTCCTCAACATAGCGGGCACGAGATCGCCATAGGGAAGAAATCTCCATCCTTGTTATCTCGCGTTGCAAAAGCGTAAACGCCTCACCAATGAGTGCGATAGAGTCTCCAAGATTGGAACCCAGACCTAACCATACGTTTTCCACCCCGGACAGTCTCCTTATCTACAAGAACTAAAAAAGATCATCGATGCCGATCACTTCCGGCCCTATCTCTTTTTTTTGTGTATCTGCAGGGCTTTGGACTACGGCAGCCTCAATACTGGGCACACCCTCTTTGGCCTCTTTTGCCGCTTGTCCTGTCGATCCACCAGGGAACATTCTTGCGCGAACCAGTTTTTCAATCTCTAGGCTTACGTCAGGATTTGATTCCAAATACGCCTTGGCGTTTTCCCGGCCTTGGCCAACTTTTTCTTCGCCATAGGTAAACCATGCACCTTTCTTATCAATTATGCCATACTTTACCGCAGCATCCAGGAGCGAGGCGGATCGGGAAATTCCCTTTCCAAACATAATCTCCATTTCCGCCTTTCGGAACGGCGGCGCAACCTTGTTTTTTACAACTTTGACTCGCACCTTGTTTCCTATAGCTTCTTCGTCGCCCTTTTCGATCGTTTCCACTTTTCGCACCTCAAGACGTACAGAGGCGTAGAACTTGAGTGCATTACCACCAGTGGTAGTTTCTGGATTGCCAAACATTACGCCAATTTTCATACGGATCTGGTTTATAAAAATGAGAAGCGTCTTACTCTTGGAAAGCGTGCCAGCCAACTTTCTCAAGGCTTGGCTCATGAGTCTGGCTTGAAGGCCAACATGGGCATCACCCATCTCTCCCTCTATTTCTGCTTGTGGAGTCAGAGCTGCCACAGAATCCACCACGATAATGTCGACAGCCCCTGAACGTATGAGAGACTCCGCTATGTCCAAGGC
This sequence comes from Rectinema sp., assembly GCA_039680115.1. GTDB lineage: Bacteria > Spirochaetota > Spirochaetia > Treponematales > Rectinemataceae > JAFIHQ01. Next base: position 45,828 of record JBDKTP010000012.1, on the reverse strand, counting down.
CTGCTCGCCGTTGTCAGGTTGAGAAACCCAAAGCTCATCGATATCAACGCCAAGATTCTTTGCATAACCTGGATCCAAAGCGTGTTCAGCGTCGATAAACGCGGCTATTCCACCAAGTTTCTGCGCTTCTGCTATGGCGTGGAGTGCAAGCGTTGTCTTGCCCGAAGATTCTGGCCCATAGATCTCCACGATACGGCCGCGCGGATAACCACCAATCCCCAAGGCTTCGTCCAGAAGTATGGATCCGGAAGGAATAACTTCGATGCCCTGCACTGTCCCATGCGCACCGAGCTTCATGATGGAGCCCTGGCCAAACTGTTTCTCTATCTGAAGACGGGCCGCCTCAAGTGCCCGCCGCTTTTCAGTATTTTCATTCGAAAGGGCCTTACCCCCCTCCCCTTCTATCTGATCGGGACCCAGCGAAGCCTGTTTTGCTGCATCACTTTTCCCATTAGGCAACTCAACAGCTTGTCCCTGTACTTTTCTGGCCATGTTATGTCCTCCACATCACTATTACGTTCGTTATCATACCATACGCTTCAAAAAAATAATATGAATGGTTCAGTTTTTCCTGATGAGCTCTTGTACGGACACACGAATGGCTTTCCTTGCAGGGACCAGAGAACAAAGAACACACAAGCCTACGCTCAAAACCCCAAGAAGGGCGATGTCTGCAAAGTTTATGATAATCGGAATCCGTTCCAGATAATATGAGGGATCAAGTAAACGCAGCGAGACAAAAGCTGTGCCAGAAATCGCGGCCATGAGCCTTGTAAAGAAGTTGATAATCCATTCGAGTCCCATAATGAGCGCGTTGACGTTTATTGCCACAACAAGTCCGGCACAAAGACCGGCAATTGTGCCTAATCCGCCTGTAATCAACCCTGCGCGAAGAAAAACGTGTCTTATAAGACTATCCTCTGCTCCAGTGCTTCTCAAGACTGCAATATCCTTGCGATGTTCTGCCACAAAAGTGGATAGGGCCGAACCAAGATTCACCGCCGCAACAATCAAAGCCAGGATCATGATCAACATAAGTACCGATTTCGTCGTCCCAAACGATTTATAGAGATTCACCTCGATCTCTGGCCACGTCCGTACGAGCCGCGACTCAAACCAATTGGGGTACAAGGGGTCAAGCGACTTTTCGACTGCCAATCTGGTAGTGCCAAGACTATTGGAGTATGCATTATTAGTCTTTATACCAAAATAACTTATTGAAAACTCTGGAGCAAGAAGTCTACTGCCTGCTTCGGGCGACACAAAAGCCCATGAGGCATCAAGATTTCGATAGCCCGCGCTAACAATTCCCTTTATCTTAAGAATAGTGAGTTTAGGACTGTAGAGTCCAAAGTCGGATTTAAGAGAACCAAAGCGCTCTTGCCCCTTTGCGTCGCTGTTTTTCAATGCCGAAGCACTCGCCGCGGAAGGGGTAATTATGGTGACACTGTCTCCAAGCCCCACATGGAGCTCATTTGCAAGAGCCTCACCAAGCACAATCTCCCTGGTGCCTTTTGGTGTTGACACTCCCGCAAGGACCTTTAAGTATTCGCCAGTCCCTGGATCTGCAAAATAAGAATCTTCGATCGCTCTGATCAGAACGGCCTTTGTGGCAGTGGGCGAAGCAATGATCCCTGTGCCATCGGTTTCCAAAACGACATTCCTGACATTTGGCACATCGAGAAGCGCCTTCTTACCTTCTGCAATGGAGGCATGGTCAAGGTTTGAAGGTACCGCAACCTGGATGTGATAGGTCTTGGTTTCCATATAGCGATCCGTAATGCCCTGAATCATGCCATTGGACACAATCAGAACAAGCACTATGGGCACGAGGCTAATGCCGATGCCAATAATGGCTCCTGTCAGTCCGCTCGAATGCTTCTTGTCGCGAGCACCTTTTGGCGCTCTTCCTAGTAAGAAACGGCTCGATATAAGGCCAGCACAATCGCCTTTCATTGCCGAACGAGCCTCCCTGAGCTGAGCGTATAGATACTGTCTGCAGCGGAAGCTAAACCTGCGTCGTGCGTGGCCACGAGGAGCGAACACCCGGTCATTGACGGCAACGTAAAAAGCAAACTACGCACAGCCTCGGCGTTAGCGGCATCAAGGTTTCCTGTTGGTTCATCCGCCAGAATTATTCTGGGAGAGTTGATAAGAGCACGCGCGATGGCTGCACGTTGGCGTTCGCCGCCAGAGAGTTCCGATGGATAATGATCCGCTCGACTAGAAAGCCCCATTTTTGAAAGAAGCGAAGCCGCTTTTTCCCAGGCTTCTTTTTTGGAAACTCCGCACATATAAGCAGGAAGTGCAACGTTTTCCAATGCAGTAAAATCCTTGAGCAGATAGTGGAATTGAAAGACAAAGCCCACACTTTTGTTTCGAAATCTTGGCAAATCTTTTTCGCCTAACGCACCTAAATTGTTGCCATCCACATAGACTTCGCCTTTTTCAAAACGCTCCAGTCCACCAAGTATAGCGAGCAAGGTACTCTTCCCTGAGCCCGACGCTCCCATTATTGCGCACGATTCTCCTTGCCGAATCTCGAGGTCGAGCGAGCGAAGAACTTCGAGATTCTCTGCCTCGCTGAAGAAAGTTTTGCAAAGCCCTTTGCAGCGTACTGCCAGTAAATCAGAAGAAGATTCACTCATTCCTAAGCACCTCAAATGGTACGGCGTCAGAAACTCGACGGGAAGCCAATATGGCGGATATTGCTGTGGATGCGATCGCAAGGCAAGCAATAAATGCGATTTCACCTGCCGAAATATCCACTGGGATTTTCTCCAGGTAATAGCTCTGTAATGAGAACATGTCGTAGGGACCTGCGTTGATCAACCCTAAAGAGGCCAAGATACTGCTCACAGTCCCTGCAGCAGCGCTCATCCAACCCAGAATGGAGTTTAGATTCCTGGTGACAGCCACCCCCAAGACAGAACCAAGCAAAGCACCGAGTATTCCGATAGAGAAGCCCTCTTGCGCAAAAATGGCACGGATCGCTCTATTAGAAGCTCCTACGGCTTTAAGTGTCGCGATGTCGGTCTGTTTCATGGCTATAGTCCGCCTTAACGAGTGATACACATTGATAGCAACTACCAAGAAAATAAGACTTATGAGCAGAAGCATAACGGTTTTTTCCGTTCTCAATGCGCCAAAAAAGCCACGGTTATACTCCCGCCACGTGGTCAGCGTGTAGCCTGTTTTTGGAAGTAGCAGCCGAATCTGTTCCGCCATGGATGCATCATCAAAGCGGTTTTTCAATTTGATTCCGATCACGGTGGGTGTGGCAGCAAAAGCTCTTTCCAGCCCTACAGGTAAGGGCGTACTCACAAATGCCATCCCTGAATCGAAATCGTAGTAACCAGAAGAAAACTGCTTCCCTACGGGAAGGTGGCCGGAAAATGTAGTTACACCCTCGTCTGGGGTCTGGGCGACGCCCATAAGTTCAACGTCAGAACCTTCCAGCGCACCCAATTGGAGCGCTGCTTCTTTACCAATGGCCAGTTCGTTCGGCCTGGGAAACTGGTCGATGGTTGAGAGGCCAAGAGCCTTAACAAGCTCCAGGTCAAGTTCTTGAGTGTTTTTGGGCATCGCACGGAGTGTAAGCGACACTGGGTCTCCTGTGGGTCCTACGGCAAGAACTTGACATTCCTTAAACGGAACTGCAGAAACAACGCCGGGTAAAGAGCGCACGCGAGAAAGGATGCGGTCGACATCGCTGGTTTGGTCGACATCGCCCTGCGAGACCACCTTGTCGTTGGGCGTCTCAATGCGAATATGAAAGCTCGAAATTTCGAGGATGGAGTTAATGTAGCTGTTTTGAAGCCCGCCCATCACACCCATAACAACGATGAGCGCAGTGACGCCGACCGCGATTCCAAGACTGGCAAGAAAAGCCCTATTGGACGACGCTCTTCGTTTAGAGGAAAACCCCCAGCGCCTTGCCGTGAAGAAGAGCGAACTCAAGGTCATTCAGTTTATATTCCTAATAATTCGTCAAGGAATCTACTCGGCGAAAACACTTCAAAATCGTCGTATGCCTCGCCGGTACCCAGGAACATGGTGGCCAGATTGTATTCTTTTGCCAGGCTTAAGATCATTCCTCCCTTGGCGGTAGAATCGTACTTGCTAAGGATAACTCCATCGAGTGAGACGGCCGCATTGAAGATTTCTGCCTGTCGCATACCGTTCTGTCCCGTCGTTGCGTCGAGGACGAGTATTTTGCTATAGCATGCCTCTGGGGCCTTTTGGGCGACTATTCGGTTCATCTTTTCGAGTTCTTTTATCAGGTCCTGTCTAGTGTGCATACGCCCGGCGGTGTCCACAACAAGTAGACGCGCACCATCAGCATTTGCCGCCTCTATGCTGTCCCATAGCACGGCGGCGGCGTCAGCTCCCTGACCTTGCGCCACAACCCGAATGCCGAGTCTTTGTCCGTGGATCTTCAGTTGGTCTGCTGCAGCAGCCCTAAAAGTGTCTCCTGCGGCCAAGATCACCTTGTTGGAATGAAGCTGCTTGCTCGCCCAATAGGCGAGTTTGGCGCAAGAAGTGGTTTTCCCAACACCATTCACTCCAAGGAGCATAACGATATTGAGTTTCCCTTCAGTGAGTTCAAGCGGCTTAGATCGCGCATATGGCAGCAATAAGGATTTTAAAGCCCTTCTTGCACCATCCATATCGCTTATCTTCTCCTGACGGCACTTTTTCTTGAGCGATTCAACAAGTTCGTAAGCAAACGCAGCACCAATGTCCCCCTCAACGAGAAGGTCTGCCAGATCTTCGTAGGCCTCGTCGTCCAAGGTGCTGCGTCGGAAGAGAGCCTTGAGTTTGTCAGCAAATCCCATTATTTACCACCTGACTGCGAGGTTTTTGTGCTCGCTAAGAAATTTATCCCTGCATTGACGATGAAAGTGACCGTAGTACTTAAGCTGAGGGCCGCAAGGCCTCCGCTCACGTATAGCCACACAGAATTGCTCCCTCTGCGTGATGCGGCTTCGTACTCTTGTACAAACCATCCGGTACAAAGCAAAGAAATCGGCACACCAACCGCGGTGTAGCCTAAATAAGTTCGAAACTTACCTAGCGAACTACTATATGCCTTTTTGTCTGGCCAATCGAGCGCAGATGGCTGAAAAGAGTCCGCAAGGTTAGAGAAAGTCGGATCTTTCTGCAAGGTGGGAGATATTCTTGCGTAAGAAGGTCCATTCTTAAGGGCTTCTAGGGCATCTAGGGCATCTAGGGCATCTAGATAGAAAGGCAAATAACCTTTGGCACTCACCTTTACGGGATGCAACATTGTTGCATTTGTCTTAATAAAAAGCCTTGCCTGCCTGGCGTAGGCGACCGCCTGATCCTCTGGCTCTATAAGCAATTCAGGAACAACAAGCGCGGAGTCTGCAACCACGTCCACTACCCGCAAGGGTTCTCCAGCAATCCAACTCAGGATTTCGGCCAAGAACATTTCAGGATAGCGTTCTAAACTAGTAAGTTCGAAAGTTCCAGAAAAACTAAAGCTGGGCAATATCCCCGCTGCCTGTCCCGTGTGAGCTTCTTGACGATCTTCTTGTCCGCTGCCAGTTTTCCCCGCTGTTGCAGAAAAGCCAAGAACCCAAACATTTATATGTTCTTTTGCAATCGAATAAAAGCCTGCAATGAGAAATCGATCCTTCATTACACCCGCAAGTGCAGAAGGATCATAGAACGAACCGTCTCTGCCCTGTTCAAAAAGTACGGGAGCAATTGGAGCCGTTCCCACTTCGGACGCACGAATGTAGGGCAAAGGATTCAACCTGGACTGTAGAATGTTGGGCAGGGAAGTATCGAGTTTGTTTGAGGCTAAGCCAGAAGCTGCTGCCTTTTGCGCGGCCTGGACAAGTGCGACAAGCCCTTGGTCCTGAATCTGGAGTGCCAGATCTTTGCCCGCATCTGCATCACTGACTTGGACGAAGCGAGCCAGACCGATAGTAAACGATTGATTCTTGTTGTTGCCAGCGGTCAAAATCTTGTTGGCGTCAGGACCATTTTCCACAAGGGTTTGTCCAAAGGTCGGGGCCAAGGCAAGCACGACTAGAAGCATTACCATAACTCCTCCTGACGCGCTAGCTGAGTATAAAGAACTCCTTAGCCAAGGAAAGCGCCTTAAGGGCCCCCCTCCCCCTGTCACCTGCCGGGCTTTTTTAGGGTTTTGGCCTCGGATTTTCTCTGTCAACTTCTCAGACTTCTTCATCGTCTGCTTCGGCGGTTGCCGTGCCTCCTTGCCATTTCCAACGAAGGTAAGACTCGATAAATGGGTCGATATCTCCATCCATAACAGCCTGCACATTGCCAACCATAAACTTAGTACGGTGATCCTTCACCATGGTGTAGGGTTGAAATACGTACGAGCGAATCTGTGATCCCCAAGCTATTTCTTTCTTGTCGCTTTGAAATTTTGCGTTCTCTTTTTCTTTTTCCTGCTTGTAGTAGTCGTACAGCCGGCTCTTGAGCACGCTCATTGCCACGTCTTTATTCTTGTACTGACTTCGTTCGTTCTGACATGTTACTACAATGCCTGTTGCCAGGTGAGTGATTCGTACTGCCGAATCTGTTTTGTTTACCTTTTGTCCACCTGCTCCACCGGAACGGTACGTGTCGATTCTTATGTCTTCTGGTCGAATTTCTACATCGATCGAATCGTCCAAGACCGGCAGCACATATACCGAAGCAAAAGATGTGTGTCTTCTTGCATTCGCATCAAAAGGAGAAATACGTACAAGCCGATGAACGCCACTCTCTCCACGAAGGTAGCCGTATGCAAAGCTGCCACTGATCTGCAGCGTGGCAGACTTTATGCCCCCTTCAGCTTCTAGAAGATCTATGGTTTCTGTCTTGAAACCTTTTCGTTCCGCCCATCGCGTGTACATTCTCAAGAGCATGCTGGCCCAATCACAGGCCTCTGTGCCTCCAGAGCCTGAGTGGATCGACAGGAAAGCATCTGACTCGTCAGCCTCACCAGAAAGCAGTTCGAGCGTAACAGCCGAATCGAAGCGGGCTTTAATGTCTTCATAGCTGCTTCGCAAATCTGCCTCAAGATCCTCTTGATTCTCTGCCAAAGCCATTTGCTGAAACTCGAAGAGTGCATCAACGTCCTGGACAAGTTTCTTCCATGTGTCGATTCGCTCCCGTATCTGCTTTATCTGCGAAAAAATCCTTCCTGCTTTTTCTGAATCATCCCAAAATCCTGGGGCGCTTGTTATGGCCTCTTTTTCTTTTATGGTTTGTTCGAGTCCTGGTGCGTCAAAGACGCCCCCAGATGTTCATAATCTCATCTCGCAAGTCCGTTATAGGTTTTGTCAATTCCTCAAGCATTGTATTCTCTCCCTTTCAAGTTTTTCCGATACATCGAAGATCACTTCTCTTTTTTGTGCAATCAAAAACCAAAATCAAATGCCAAACAGGTACGTTATGCTGTCTTTTCTTGTTTGCCCTGCCTGCAGAATGCAGGAAGGGAACTCTGGTCTATTTGGAGAATCCGGATAAAATTCAGGCTCCAGACAAAAGCCAGCATGAGGTCCGTAGACAGCCCCCCGTTTGCCAGGTTCGTTTTTGAGCATGTTGGCTGTGTAGAACTGCACGGCTGGCAATGAGGTAGCAATCGTAAGACTCCTGCCCGAGCGAGGATCGTGCACGATCGCCAATGGGGCCTCGTCGCCTACGTGCTCATCCTTAACAAAACAATGATCATAACCACCTTCGACTTTTCCGATGTCCTTTCCGATAGGCTTCGATTTTGAGAAGTCGAATGGTGTACCGTAAACCGTTTCCGGACCCGATTGAAGTGGTATAAGATCCCTGGTGCAAGGTAGGTACTCCCCACAGCCCAGTTCAAGCTCATGCAAAAGCACGTCGCATGAACCCTCTCCGCTTAGATTGAAATATGCATGGTTTGTAAGGCACAAAGGCGTCGGAGCGTCACAAATACTTGTGTAGTCAATCCTAAGACGAGCCAGATGTTTGCCGGTTTTTTCGTCCGTACCCATATCTTTGAGCGAAAAACTCGCCTGCACTTCCAAAGTCCCCGGATAGCCTTCCTCTCCATCTGGGCTGTTAAGACTTAATACCAGGGTTGGTTCGTCGTCGTCACCCAGATACTCTTCTTGCCAGACCTGTTTGTCAAATCCACGTCTTCCACCGTGCAGGTGGTTGTTTCCGTCATTGGCAGCAAGTGTGTAATGGCAACCGTTCAAGACAAAAGAAGCACCAGCGATCCGATTTGCATACCTGCCGACTGTCGCACCAAAATAGGGCGTATTGTGGAAGTATCCTCCAAAATCCGAGTATCCGAGCAAAAGGTCGTCCTGCCTTGTCCCTCCCAATGTCGAAGGCACCAAGAAAGAGAGCCATGTAGCACCATAATTGGAAAAACACGCCTGAAAAGGTCCTGACTTTAGTCTATATATGGCAACATCTTCTCCCGAAGAGAGTGTACCAAAAACCTTCTTTGTCAATGACATAGTTTCAAACCTCTCTCTTAGATTTCCATGCTTCGATTGTCATTCAACGAGCGCTCTTTTCTGCCGCCTCGTAAGATGTTGTCACGCAAGCTTAAAGCTTAAGTTGTAAGGCTCTCTACACTTTATAATACACCCGATAGAATGTTTCAAACCAAGCGTATGGAATTATCCGTTTCAAGAATGCCGCCGCACGTTGAAACAATTTGCCGACACTTCGACGGGCAGGCAAATGCCGCCTTGCAAGAAGACCCGCGATGACAGAGGCGGCCTTCTTCGGATCGCTTCCGTGTTGCTCGTCATGTTCCTGAATTGCAATGACACGTTCAAAAGCGGAAGTGTATACTGAATCAGCACGATTAACTTTTTTCCGTGCGCCAGTAAAGCCCGTCTTGAAATCGCCAGGTTCAATAATACAAACTTCAATCCCGAACCGCCTTACTTCGTGCCGCAAAGACTCAACAAATCCTTCCAACGCAAATTTGCTCGCCGCATAAAAGGCCTGGAAGGGCATACCAATACGACCAGCTATCGAACCAATAACAATAATCTTCCCAAAACGCTGCACGCGCATAGTAGACAAACATGCCTTGATCGTACGAACTGTACCAAGAAAATTGACGTCCATTTGGTGTTCGATTTCCGACATTTCGGTCTCTTCAACCGGTCCTGCTATTCCCATGCCTGCACAGGCAACTAGTACATCTATCCCGCCAGACTCTGCCACGATGGTATGTACGGCAACCTGCAAGGAACTTTCGTCCTGAACGTCCACCGAAAGGTACCGAATATGCCCCTTAGTATCCTCGTTTGAATGAACTGGGGCAGGCCCAGTAGAAACTACATCCTGGATCGAACCAGGAATTCTGCGCGCAGCTCCGTATACCAAATACCCTTGAGTTGCAAGTTTTTCGGCTACAGCTTTACCCAAGCCGCTTGTTGCACCCGTAACAAAGGCGATCTGTTGCTTCCTGGTTTGCGTATCGGTTTTTCTTGTCATTCTACTCTCCGGGAGCGAAATGCACTGACAATTAGCTGGGCGATTTCCGGCGCATCCCAAAGCTCGGTGTCGATAACAAGGTTAGCGTGGGAAATGTCGTCGGTATCAATACCATAGGTTTCAAGGTAACGCTTGTGGTCTTTAGCATCGCGTTCACGCGTGAATTGCGCAATCGCACCCTTGTCGCCACCTTCGCGTTCGTGGATACGTTCCACACGCGTGGCTGGGCTTGCTTTAAGGTAAACCTTGAGTGCAGCATCCGGTAGAAGCCAAATGGCGAGCCGGGAGCCAATGACACAATCGCCGCTTCTTGCCAATTCCACCTGTTTGGTATCGATTGTGCGGTCCCAGGACACATCGCTCTCAGCTAAAGCGAGCACTTCCTCCAAAGCCATGCCCTTCTCTTGCGCAAGGCTCCTAAAAGTGTAATTCACGAGACGCCATCCTAGCGCTTCGCTTACAAGCTTAGACACAGTTGTATTGCCGCAGCCAGACTTCCCGGAAATCGCTATGATGGTTGCACCCATTAGTCACTCCACGTTGCGCAGCTGCTCGCGAATATTCTCAAGTGCATCCTTCATTTCTACAACACTATGTGCTACTTCGACAAGCACATTCTTGGAACCGATGGTATTTACTTCCCGATTCATCTCTTGGCAGAGAAAGTCGAGCTTCTTGGCTGGGCTGGGCTGCTCGGCCATTGTACGAAAGGCCGCCAAGTGAGCACCGAGTCTGGAAACTTCTTCATTTATGCCAAAATGCACAAGCTGGACAGCAACTTCCTGCAAAAAACGCTGCTCGTCATACCCGTCTTGTAGCATTTCGTTGAATCGTTCCCGCAATTGACGCTTAATCGAGTTTTCGATGTTGGGCACGTTTTCCTTGACTATCCTAAGGCCCTGCTCCACGCGTGTAAGCTCAGAGAAAATGTTCTGCTCGGTTGCCAACCCCTCACGAGAACGAACCTGCTCATATTCCTCGAATACCCTCTCGATCTCAGGAAAAATCATCGGCCAGAGCTGAGAAACCTCCATTTGCTTTTGAGAGCGTAAGACTCCTTCCGTCGAGGCCACAAGCTCAAGTGAAGGTTCACTTAAGAGGCCACAAGCTGCAGAAATCTGCTTCAACGCGGTATATACCGTCTGGGCGGCTACAAGATCGGGCACCACCTCTATCGGGAAGTCAAATTTGCGCACACGAATTGAGAACTCAACCTTGCCACGCATAAGCCGCTCGGACAGGAACTGTCGCACGTGTGCTTCTATTATGGACAACTGGGGAGGAAGATTGATGCTTAAGTCCAGGTACCTATTATTGTATGATTTGAGTTGAACAGAACCGGCAACAGGACCGACATCAAACTCTTTTTGTGCAAACCCAGTCATGCTTTTAAACATATATGCCTTCCCTGGTGAGTTTCTCCAATAGCGCGGCACCAACTTTCCAATTGTCACCCGCCCCCATTGTAATAAAGAGATCGCCAGGACGGATAAAAGGAAAAATAAGGTCAGCGGCGCCTTCAAGTGATTCTATGTACAGTATGAACTTATCTGGTAACTTGTCTGGACTGATCTCTCCGATGCCTCTGAGATTCCCCTGCTGCAGGGCGGTTTGGATGTCGACTTTTTCCGGGTTCATAGTCCTCGCCTTTTCAAAAATCGACCGCCCTGAAATACCCTCTAATGGTTTTTCGCGTGCAGAAGCATAAATGCCGTGGAGAATAAGACCATCAGCCTGCCCAAAACTTGCAGCGAAGTCATCTAGCAGCGCCTTGGTTCGACTATACGTATGCGACATAAAATCTACTATGATACGCCGACCCGGCCAAAAAGATTTTAGTCCGGCTATGGTGTCCCTAAGAGCCGTCGGATGGTGAGCATAGTCGTCCATCACAAGAACCCCTCTAGCCGTGCCAACTATCTCACTTCGACGTTTGCTGCCTCGAAATCCATCCAGCGCCTGCACTATCAAAGCCCAATCGTTCTGGCTCAAGGATTCGAGACCTTTTGCTATTTCTTTTTGGCCTGCCGAGCGTTCGTCCATGACGATGCTAGTTGCCAGAGCGATGGCTCCAGCGGCGTCCAAGACAAGGTGCTTCCCTGGCACGTGAAGCTTAAAGCTCTCATGACTGGCCTCGAGGCAAAACTGGTTCTCGCCCTCTTTTGTTTCAAACTTGCTGATTCGGTAAGGGCCAGAAGCGCTAAATCCATAGGGCACAAAGGATATATCCTTTCTTTTTCCTCTTACTTGTGCCGCCACCTCGCTTGCCCCAGGATCGTCAGCACAGAAAATAAGCTCTCCACCTTGAGGTAAAGATTCTCCATACTCTACGAATGCGTCTCTGATGGACTCATAGGTCGGATAGTAATCCTGATGATCACTTTCTACACTGGTCAACAGAATGCGACGTGGAGAGAAATTGAGAAAATGCCGTTTGTATTCGCAGGTTTCCGCTACCAAATACTTATCGCCACCCACGTAGGTACAGCGATTCCCAAAAGAGGAGACAGCCGAACCAGCAACCACGGTCACAGGGCTTTTCATTGCCTCAAGAATGCTTCCAGTCATTGCAGTGGTGGTTGTTTTTCCATGTACTCCTGCGATACCTGAAGCATCAAAACGCCTGGAAAGCTCGCCAAGAGCCTCGGGATAGCTAAGCATTGGCAAGGCTCGGCGCCTCGCTTCCACAAGTTCTGGATTGGTTGCAGGATCATAAGCCGCAGAATATATGACAAGCTCGACATCAGCAGAGATATGTGACGCATCAAAGGATTCAAAAGGCTCAAGGCCGATTTGTCGAAGAATCTCGTCGGTGTAAAAGTGATCCGGGACATCGCTTCCAGAAAGAATAGCGCCTTGAGAAGCAAAGACTTCTGCCAGAGCCGCCATGCCCGTTCCTTTGGCTCCGACAAAATGGACTCTGACCGCCTTCAGGGAAGGCGGAAGGGTATCTTTTGACATGCCACAATTGTAGGGAAAAACCGCCATAAGGGCAAGCGACGGCAACAGACGTTGCCGCACAGACGTTGCCACCCACACAGAACGCTCAACCTACCCGTTCGCAAGGTTTCTAATGTGGAAATCGCAAGTTTTCTAATTCGAAAAATGTAAAGACAGGGAAACATTCCTGGTTACGTCTGACGGCATTTCAAGATCCCAACCAAAAAGCATCTCTGTTCCCTGATAGAACACTTGACTACTGTTAAGCCCAAGACCCAGGGGTTCTCTATTATCTGGGCCAAGGTTATTTGAGCCAAGGTCCTGACCGTAGTACACGTCTTCCTTAGCTTCGGCCGACTGTCCTTCTCCTGGTACTTTAAAGGCAGCCGAGACTACTGGAACAGCCACGAATGAGCTATCCAGCAGGCGTTGAAGGTCGGCAGTGGAAAAAGGATCAAAGCGGTGTCGCATCCGGAAAGCAAACGCACTGTCGGATCTCATTTCGAGAACATTTCTTGTCCCGTCATCTTCCACATGAACGCTGTTAAGTGCAGACAAGCCTGTCTGACCTGAGTATTCATGGGTAGCATCGGGATATTCACGGGTTTCCCGTCCTAGGGCAAAAGCAAATCTTGTACCTTTGAGATTCTCTCCCAACTGAAGGTTCAAGGCCGTCACCAGCCTAAAGGTTAGTGTGTTGTCCCCTTGGTTTACGAGTTCGTAATCCACACTGACACAATGTCTTTGAAAAAGATAACTCTTCCTTATAGAAAGCTTAAGACCTGGAATATCGCGAACAAAGCTAACCTTTTGTACTGATTTATCGATTTTTTCAAGGCTAAAAATGCTCGACGAAAGATCAACACTCGTCTTTGCAAAGTCGCCGGACTGGCAGATTCTATCCACAAACGAATTAAACGGCCCCAATTCCTGACCAACCGTGTACACCGAGCAGAGATTCTGGTGGGTCTTAAAAGAATCAAGTTCGAAAACTGAAGCTCCTTTTTCGTGTATGTAACAATTAAAATCCGCGGCATGGTAAAGCACTTCTTTCCTGCCATCGCAATCTATGTCATCCAAAATGAGGCCAGGAACGAATACGCCATGGATACGTGTAGTCTTTTCCGCTTCGATAAGCGACTGATAGGCTTTCATTCGCACTTCTGGTCGACGAATCCCACCCAGCCTGCCCTCCCACGACGAGTCTCCGCTCTGAGAACGCCAAAGATCTTCTTGTGCGCTCTTTTTTCTGGCTTTATCACCTCGCAGCAAGGCAATCATCGTATCTACATAGTACATTTTGTCGTAGAGCTTTCTGCTAAAACTGTTTTGTACAATCATCTGTTTGATGTTTATGTTCTGGACGTCCTGTGAGTTTTCTGGAAGATCAGGCTGTACAGTGCCTCCATTGCGAATGACGCCTCTGTTGGCATAATCAAGGCAGAACCTCTGAGAAGCACAAGAGGACAAATAAACTGGCGGAGTCGATATTTGCGTTGCCTTTGCATAGTCGTGCGCTGTCATTGTCTCAATAAGAAGGCAGTTCTTTTGAAACCACGCAAAAGTCTTCTCAAAAAGAACATCTGGTGATTCTATGCCGGAGACATTCCACATCCAAGGCACAGACTGCCCGCTCACCATCAGCGTGTAGAGACTGGCATCTGTATATCGCGTCGTGAGTTCTTCCAGGGCAGCTTCAAAGGGTACAGGCTCCTCAAATTCTTCTTCAAGATCCAATACTGGAAAGAGATAGAGCAGTTTTCTTTGGTCTTCCGTGATAAGCACTGGCAAGGTGGCAGGATCCAAGAGCCCGGCCTCGATCAGAGGCTTGGCAGGTAAAAAAGAATAAGAAAGCCCTGCATTGCTGAAGACCTGAGGAGCGCTCTCGTCCCACGCGTACTCGTAAAGCCAACCCCCGGACGGACGCTTACCAAAAGTCTTCCGCAAGTAAGTAGTGAGCATCTCAATTTGCCCGACCTTGTCCATCGGCTCCAGCACCGACATGAGGGGGCTAAAAAAACCTCCACCAAGTAGTTCTATCTGCTTTCTCGATATCATTTCTTCCAAGAGCAGGATGAACTCAGGATGGTTGACTTCAATCCATTGAAGGACCGTTCCTGAATAAAAGAGAACAGCCCGAATATTGGAAAACTTGTAGAGGCTAGAAAGAAATGGACGCCAGGAACTCTGATATGTCAATTCAAAAAGGCTGCTCGACGCGCCTTCGGGCATGGTGTTGTACGTACCTAATATGACTTTGATGCCCTGCATGACCGACCTATCCGCCTTCTTTGTTACCGAATTACACAGAAACCGAATTACACACAAACAGAACCTTTACCGCTATGAAGCCGCGCTTATGAAGCCGCGCTCAGCCTTTTAAACCAGCCGGAAAAAAAACGCAATCCCTAGCCCAAGCAGCGACCCAACAATCACTTCCGGCAAGGTGTGCCCGTTCACTTCCTTAACCGGCTCATAGCTGACCAGTTTACGCTCTGCAAGTTCGGTACCCAAATGGTTTAGTGCTTGTGCTTGCACGCCTGCAGCTCTTCGTACTCCCAGTGAATCGCGGATGGTTATCAACATGACAAAAAGCGACAAAATGAAAAGGTCGGTAAAACCATCTTTAAGTGCTATTGAAACGCAGATTGCAACCGCCGTAGCACTGTGACTAGATGGCATTCCTCCGGTCTTTCCTATAAAATACCAAAACGCCTTCCTGGGCTCCATTTTTCTGGAATGGACCATGGCGATTGTGGTCTTTATGATCTGGGCAAGGCAAAGGCTTACAAAGCCACTCAAAAAAATCGAGTTCTTGAACAGCCCGAGAAAATCCAAATCACGGATAGACATTGCACATTTAGTTTCCATCCGTAGATGCTCGCTGTCAAGGCCAATGACGAAGAACCAGCTCTTATTGTAAAATGTTGATGGTTGTAAAATCGCAAGGATATCAAGGATATATGTACAAAGATGTGGACACCTATGAGTTTCGCCTAGGAGAGAACGACGATGGAAGACGCCTGGACAAAGTCTTACGTATTGTCTTGTCCGATCTGCCATTATCGGTTATCTTCAAAGCCCTGAGAAAGAAAAATGTCCTTGTAAACGGTAAGAAGGCGGGTCCCGATTATCGGTGCAAAAAGGGCGATCTTGTTACTATCAGAAGTTTGGGACTCCCAGCGACCCTTCAGCCACACCCAGGAAGACTACGTGTGCAGAACGCGGCCAAAGCACAGCCTATTGCCGAACTTATCATCATAAGAACGCCTGATATTCTCTTCCTAAACAAACCCGTGGGAGTCTTGGTGCATGATGGAGACGACAGCCTGGAAGCACAGGTCCGCCTCTACTTGGAGCCAGAACTTGATTCCTCCGTATCATTTGTACCAGGGCCACTTCATCGTTTGGATAGAAACACCTCTGGCGTTCTTGCTTTTTCTAGCAGTTATGCCGGTGCAAGAGAATTTGCCGCGGCGTTAAGGGCTCACAAAATCGTAAAATGGTATCTTGCGATTGTTGATGGAATTCTGGAAGGCACCGAAACCTGGGAAGAAGAAATGTTACGGGATTCCACAGAGAGAAAGACACACGTATTCTCCCAGTCGGCGATAGATGCTTCGGATAAAGATGACATTTCAAATTCCGAAATAGCCAATGACAAAATCCGTGGGACTTCAACTGCAAAAACCTTGGCTATCCCGCTCGCCCACGGCACCGGAAAGACACTTTCTCTTTTCCAACTCCAGACAGGCAGGACACACCAAATCCGAGCTCAAGCCGCTTTTCATGGCCACCCCTTACACGGAGATATCAAGTACGGTGCAACAAGAGCCGCACTGCCATACTATCTTCATGCAATAAGAATGGATCTATCGCTTGTCAACCTACGCCAATGCCCTAAGAGCGTCGTCGCACCGTTGCCAGATTATTTTGTCGCCGCAATCCACAAGGACTTTGGTTTACGGTTTGATGCTTTGGAAGCAAAAATGGTCGAAAGTTTTGCCAGGTTTGCTTAAGCCAAATGCTCCAGTTTTCCATGGATTGAGACTAATCCATCTTCTCCAGTCCGAAAAGTCAATATTGCATAATTGCCGTTAGCGCATGGCCCAGGGTTGACGATCAGGGTTTGGTCCTCCATCGAGATGCAAGGTGATTCGTGAATATGGCCGCAAATCCACACCTGAGGGCAAAAACTGTCCATAAGCCTTGCAAGTTCATAACTGCCCACGTGTTGACCGTGTCGTAAATCGGCATTTGAACCGTACGGAGGTGTGTGGCTAACCATAATCGTCGGAAGTTTCGATCTTGAGCGGGTAATCTGATTCAACACACTCTCTGCCTCACTGCGCAACTCCATTTCGGTACGCTCGTAAGGCGTGACACCAGCTCTTTTTAGCCCTCCGCCGATGCCTGCAACATTGCCGATGGGCAGTACGACCACCCTTTGCTCTATCGAAACTTCGTTGTCCACTAAGTACTTCCTTACGGCAACGGTATCGCAATTGCCAGGGACTGCAAGGATTGTTGGCCTTGTTGGCCCAATCTGCAATGCGTCAAGAACCTTTGCAGCGTCGCGTTCTGATCCAAAATTCGTTATGTCGCCAGCCACAAGAATGTACTCGACTCCCTGATTCCTTGCCATAACGTCTCGAGCTTTGTCCCATCTTCCATGTACATCAGACAATACAAGTGCGGTCGGCATGCTTGACGTTTGTCCCCTTTCCAGTTCTAGTGTAGCTCGACAAGCTCGTGAAATGAAGATGCGTACTAGAACACCTGCATACGAGAACACCTTCAGAACAACGACTTGCGTTAACCCCTTGAAATTTGGGTCATTTACAGGGAGTATTTGTCTTGTGATAACGATCAACGAACTCGCTTTTGGATTTGGCGAAAAAACTCTTTTTCGAGATGTCAATCTGAAATTCTCACCAGGCAATTGCTATGGAATCATCGGAGCAAATGGTGCAGGAAAGACAACGTTCCTCCGCATTCTCTCCGGAGAACTACAACAAGACCGCGGTGAAGTATCGATACCCTCAACGGCTCGGGTAGCCACACTAAAGCAAAACCACTTTGCATACGACGAGTACACGCTGCTTGATACCGTAATTGCTGGCCACTCAAAGCTTTACTCAATTATGAAGGAACGGGAAGCAATCTATGCTAAGAGTGACTTTTCCGAAGCCGATGGTCTTCGCGCAAGCGAGCTGGAGGCTGAGTTTGCCGAGCTTGGAGGGTGGGAAGCAGAAAGCCAGGCGTCCATGTTGCTTTCTGGCCTTGGAGTCCCCGAGACAGATCACACAAAACTCATGAAGGAAGTAAGCGAATCCTCTAAAGTTCGTGCCCTTCTTGCACAAGCTCTTTTTGGAAATCCGGACGTCTTGCTTCTCGATGAACCAACCAATGGTCTAGACCTGGATTCTATAGCCTGGCTCGAGGAATTTCTCATCGACTTTCCCAATATCGTTATAGTGGTATCCCACGACAGGCATTTCCTGAACGCCGTATGTACGCATGTCTGCGATATAGACTTTGGCCATATCCGCATGTACACCGGAAACTATGATTTTTGGTATCGAATGAATAAGATACTCGTCCAACAACAAAAGGATGAGAAAAAACGTCGGGAAGAGAAAATTCGAGATCTTAAGGACTTTATTCAGCGTTTTGCTTCAAACGCCTCAAAAAGCAGGCAGGCTACTTCCCGAAAAAAAGTCCTGGAAAAACTGGAGCTGGACGACATCGTTCCGTCTTCCAGGCGATTCCCATGGATTAGTTTTAAACCTAACAGAGAAATCGGCAATAACGTTCTAAGGGCGGAAAACCTGACAATTGGTTTTGATCGAACGCCCCTTCTGACAAACTACTCATTTATTGTCAATCGTACTGACAAAATAGCTTTTGTTGGACATGAACATCTTGCAAGATCTGCCCTTCTGGCCACACTCGGTGGCGACCTTGCGCCGCTATCTGGAGATCTGTACTGGGGACAGACTGTTCAGATTTCTTATTTCCCCAGGGATGTTTCGGGCCTTTTTGATTTAGACATGAGTATCGTTGACTGGCTAAAGCAGTTCACAAACTCTGAAGACGAAACCTATATCAGGTCCTTCCTGGGGAGAATGCTTTTTACGGGTGACGAAGCGCTTAAGTCTGTGCAAGTGCTTTCCGGTGGAGAAAAAGTGCGATGCATGCTGTCCAAGATGATGCTTTCTGGAGCAAACTTTCTTATAATGGATGAGCCGACAAACCACCTGGACCTGGAAGCCATTACGTCGCTCAACGATGGACTTATCGATTTTCAGGAGGTTTTGCTGTTCGCAAGTCACGATCATGAATTTGTAAACTCAATAGCGAATCGAATCATTGAAATTTGTCCAGGTGGAGTGATTGATCGTTATATGCTATTCGACGACTATCTTATCGATCCGCAAGTCAAGGAGCTGCGAGATGAATATTACCATGGCCACATCGTAGCTGAAATTTAGAACTACGTGTATTTCATTATTAAATAGTAATGTGATTTAATACTTTTGTTGTCGATGATCAAATGCACAACAAAAGGCAGAGAACTAGGAGGAGAGCGATGAAAAAGATTCTGTTGGTCTTGCTGGTGATTTTCTCAGTTTTTGCTGTTTCCTGCGGGAACGAAGGGGCTAGTGCAAAGTCGGACCTTCCAACCTCACGCCTGCTCACCGATGCCACTGGCATCGACGACAAATCCTTTAATGCTGCTGCGTGGCGGGGTATTTTGGCATTTTACGGCGACACGTGGGAAAACCCGACAAAGAAGGGTAAGTTGTATGACGTCGTGACCGCCCAAACTCAGGATATGTACGTACCAAATCTAAAACAAGCCTCTGACGAGAAATACGACTTGATAATCGTTACAGGTTTTACATTCCAGGATGCCCTGGCAGAAGTCGCGCCGAAGTATCCAAATCAAAAATACGTCATCGTTGATGTCTCTGGCATCAACCAGCCCAATGTCATGGAGGCGACTTTTTCCGAGCACGAAGGCTCTTACCTGGTCGGCGTTGCTGCTGCCCTCAAGGCCAAGGCCGATAACATCCAGAATCCAAAGTTCGGGTTTATAGGTGGTGTTCCCAGTTCGGTGATCACGAAGTTCGAAATGGGCTGGGTACAAGGTATCCGCTCGATTTTTCCGAACGCTACAATCGTAGATTATTATGCAAACGACTGGGGAAAACCTGAGCTCGCAAAGGCTCAAGCCAAGAACTGGTACGACGCCGGTGTATACGCAATCTTCTCTGCGGCCGGTGGTACTGGCGGCGGTACCATCAACCAAGCCAAGGAGTATCGCGCACAAGGCAAAAACGTCTGGGCTATCGGAGTCGACTCTGATCAGTACGAAGACGGTATCTATGCAGAAGGCAAGTCGGCCGTCCTTACCTCTATGCTCAAGCGTGTTGAATCAGCAACGCAATATGCGCTTAATCAGGTAAAAGCAAAGACCTTCAAGGGAGAAACCGTGGTATTCGATACGAAAGCAGACGGAGTTGGTTTTTCCGACAAGAACCCTGAACTTACTCAAGATATTGTGAAACAAGTCAATGATGTGAAGGCCAAAATCGTAGCGGGCGAGATAAAAGTTATTCCCACCTATAAAGAAGCCAAAGCGGCGGGGCTCGCACCCGACAACTTGCAGGCTCTGGATGATTAGCGATGGCCTATGCTATCGAGATGCTGGGGATAACGAAGGTTTTCCCCGGCATCATTGCCAATGATAACATTACACTGAGGGTCCAAGAGAACGAGATCCATGCCATCCTTGGCGAAAACGGTGCTGGAAAATCGACACTCATGTCAGTGCTCTTCGGTCTCTATACGCCAGAAGAAGGCAGGATTCTCTTGCGTGGCAAAGAGGTGCACATAAAGGATCCTAACCACGCAACAGCCCTCGGTATAGGCATGGTTCATCAACATTTCAAGCTAATACATAACTACACTGTTACCGAGAATATCATCCTTGGCAACGAACCTCGCGACCGCTTGGGGAATATCGATTTAGGGACCGCTCAAAAAGAAGTTGAACGGTTGTCAAACATGTACCGTCTGGAGGTCGACCCACAGGCGGTAATCGAAGACATCACCGTTGGAATGCAACAGAGAGTGGAAATCCTCAAAATCCTGTATCGAAAAGCGGATATTCTCATCTTTGACGAGCCCACTGCGGTTTTGACACCGCAGGAAATTGACGAACTTATGGCGATACTTGCACGGCTCAAGGCTGAAGGCAAGACTATTATCCTTATCACGCACAAACTGCGGGAGATAAAACAAGTAGCGTCGCGTTGTACGATTTTGCGTCGAGGCAAGGTTATTGACACGGTAGATGTGGACAAAACGAGTGAATCTGAAATGGCTGCGATGATGGTGGGACGAGCAGTCCAGTTCCAGATTAAGAAAGCCGAAGCTCACCCGGGGCCAGTAGTCTTGAGCTTGCAGAACCTCAGTGTGAAGAATTCTAGAGGCTCTTCTGCAGTAAACGATTTTTCTTTGGACGTGAGAAAAGGAGAAATCGTCGGAATTGCAGGGGTTGATGGAAATGGCCAATCCGAGCTGATCGAGGCCATTGTTGGCCTAAGACATGTAGAGAGCGGCAGAATTCTCCTTAATGGTCAGGATGTGACCTCCAAGGGAATAGCCGAAAGAATTCGCATGGGCGTTGGCAACGTTCCGGAAGACAGGCAGAAACACGGCCTTGTGCTCGATTTTCGTCTGGACGAAAACCTTATCCTCAAAACATACGCTAGGGCGCCTTTTTGCTCCAGAAGCGGTCTGCTTAACTTTGAAGCTATTCGCCAGAATGCACAAAGACTTATTGAAATATTCGATATTAGGGCCGCACGAGGTCCAGAAACCAAAGCCCGTGAAATGTCAGGTGGTAATCAACAGAAAGCCGTTATAGCCCGCGAGATTGATTTGTCGCCAGAGTTGCTTTTGATATCACAGCCCACCCGAGGTTTGGATGTGGGAGCTATCGAATACATACATTCTAGGATCATTGCGGAGCGCGACAAAGGCCGAGCCATTCTGCTTGTTTCTTTCGAACTGGACGAGATAATGAATCTCTGCGATAGAATAGTAGCTATTTCTAAAGGTGAGGCGGTAGGAATTGTCGATGCAAAACAAGCTGATGAAAGAGAAATTGGTGCTATGATGGCCGGATTACGAAGTCTTCACGCCTCCGACCTTGAAGGCAAGGCACACCTCATGGCCAATCCAAGCTGATTCAAAGGGCATGGTATGAAGCATACAAAAAAACTGGCAGAACCGGCCCGCAGAGACAGAACCGACAAACTCGATAACCTTCTTGCGAATGACAATGCAGTTTCTGTCATTGTGGTTCTGCTTGGGCTACTGTTCGGAACTCTGTTGATTATCTTAGTCGGCAAGAACCCTTCTGGCATGTACTCTGCAATGTTACAGACCCTTACAGGACTGGATATTGAGCGAGGCACCTGGAATGCCCGTTATATCGGAGAATGGCTCACCGCAAGCCTTCCGCTTATACTCTGTGGTTTGTCTTTTGGATTTGCGGCAAGAACTGGTCTTTTCAATATTGGCGCAGAGGGACAATATATTGCTGGACTTACGGCCGCGCAATTTGTTGCGCTCTATTTTCCGCCCATTCCGATTCTGCATTGGGTCGTCGCACTGATTGCCGCGGCTATCGCAGGGGCCTTGTTTGGTGGCCTTGTTGGTTGGCTAAAAGCGAGATTTGAAGTCTCTGAAGTTGTTGCCACGATTATGTTGAATTATATAGCCTTTTTTCTATCACGCTGGGCAACAATGCAGATCCCCGGCTCCAATACCTACAAGACTCCAAGCTTTCCCGCATCTGCAATGCTCACAAGTAACTTATTGCAATCGTTGACAAACGACTCGCGGTTAAGTATAGGCTTTTGGGTCACTATCCTCTGCTGTATCTTGTATTGGTTTATTATCGAAAAAACAAAACTGGGTTTTGAATTGCGGGCAACTGGCTACAATAAAGAAGCCGCGCGGTGCTCGGGTATTAAGGTGACTAGCCGGATTTCCATTTCAATGATCCTTGCAGGGGTTTTTGCCGGCCTCGCAGGAGCAATTGTGGCGCTCGGTTCATTTTCATATGGGCGTGTTCTTGCAGGACTGGACAACTATGGATTCAATGGCATAGCAGCCGCTCTAGTGGGCAACAATACTGGCCTGGGCACTTTCTTAGCCGGCCTCCTTTTCGGCATGCTGGCCTCAGCCCAACCTCTCATGCAATCCAGACAAATTCCGAAAGAAATCACATGGATCATATCCGGCCTCGTCGTTGTACTCATTTCTTTACGTGCGGGCGCAAAACTCTTCTTAGCGTGGCGGGCAAAAAACAAAGTGAGAATGCACATGGAGATTCAGACAGCTTCAGATGCGGCTTCGTTAGAGGATTCGTTGAATTCAGGAAACGGAGGGCAAAAACACAATGGGTAGTTTTGCAACAATGATCCCTTCTGTCTTGATGATTGTCGCACCTATCCTGATTACAGCAGTGGGTGGCATGATCTGTGAGCGATCCGGTGTTGTGAATATCGCTCTGGAAGGCCTTATGAGCATTGGCGCATTTACTGCAGCGACCGTACATTATTTCCTGGAACCTCTTACGCCGCTTTCAATCTGGATCGCTCTCATTGCTGCCTTCTTTGCAGGTTTCGTCGTTTCGATAATTCATGCGTTCGCCTCCATTACTCTCAATGCAGATCAGGTCATTTCAGGTACTGGAATAAACCTGCTGGCAACAGGTGGAACAACTTTCTTATCTCAGGTCTTTTTTAAGATGGAAAGAACTGCGCCGTTCCGCCTAGGTATGATGCCTGGTTTTTCAGGAATCTACCCCACGGCTTGGATAGCGCTTGCAATAGTCATAGTTGCCTGGTACGTACTCTATAAGCGACCAGTCGGTTTGCGTCTTCGTGCCTGTGGAGAACACCCACAGGCAGCGGCGTCCGCTGGTATCAATGTTCAAAAGATGCGCTATGTCGCCGTGCTTCTGTCTGGAGGCCTGGCTGGCCTTGCTGGTGGTTGTTTGGTACTTACAGAGACTATTCAATACACGGTCAACACCATCAATGGTGCAGGATACATAGCCCTTGCAGCGGTGTCCTTTGGTCGATGGAGACCGCTCGGAGTTTCCGCAGCGTCGTTGCTTTTTGGCACGGCTGTTGCCTTAGCGATCTATATGGTGAATATCGAAAGCCTGCGGTTCTTGCCCTCTGAATTTTTTAGCGTTTTGCCTTACATAATTACTCTTGTCACGCTAGTGGTATTTTCAGGCCGAAACTACGCCCCACGGGCTTCTGGCCAACCATATGAACGCGGTGGCAGTTGATCCAAAACAAGCTTTAGGAGGAACCATGAATTCTTCACACGACATGACGGGATACGCAGCGCACGGAACACCACACAACAGCGCAAAGCCTGGAGAAATCGCTCCATTTGTTCTCATGCCTGGGGATCCTTTACGGGCGAAACACATTGCGGAAACACGCTTGACGGACGTTCAAAAGGTCAACGATGTCAGAAACATGTACGGGTACACAGGAACCTACAAGGGCCGAAAGGTGACCGTTATGGGCTCAGGGATGGGAGCCCCTTCAATGGGGATTTACTCGTATGAATTGTTCGCTTTCTATGGTGTCGAGCGCATTGTTCGGATAGGCACCTGTGGAGGCCTTGCGCCAGAAATCCAAGTTGGAGATCTGGTAATGGCAATGTCAGCTTCCACTGACTCCAATTATGCTCGCCAATACCGTCTGGAAGGTACATTTTCTCCTTGTGCAGATTTTGAGCTCCTGGAAAAGGCAGTAAATGTGGCACGATTACACAGCACGCGATTCTGGGTTGGCCCAATCTTCTCTTCAGACACGTTTTCTTTGTACAGCGCCCTGCCTCCTGAGGAGGGCTGGAAAAAGTGGGCAAGAATGGGTTGCAAGGCCACAGACATGGAGTGCTATGCGCTTTACTGTAATGCCGCCTATCTTGGTAAGAAGGCGCTCACGCTCCTGACATGTTCTGATTCAAACATAACAGGCGCAGAAATGACTCCTCAGGAAAGGCAGACGGCGCTGAACGCAATGTTCGACGTTGCACTCGAGCTCGCTTAAACTCTCTTGATGAGGACGGCATGTCCCCATCAAGGTTATTCGGTGGTTACGCGGCAAACGTGTTTCTTGCCTGCCCGCAAGAGCATTTCTCCACTGCTGAGGTTTTCTTCCCGGACAAGCATGTTTTCGTCCACCACCCGCTCTCCGTTGATTGATGCTCCGCCCTGTTGCACCAGACGTCTGGCTTCGCTTTTTGAACTGGCCAACCCAGCTTCGACGAAAAGTGCAAGGACGGGCATGCCTGCGGCAAGTTTCGATTTTGGAATAACGATTGAGGGGATTTCTTCTTTTGACCCTCCCCCACCAAACGCTGCCCGTGCCGCAGCCAAGGCCTTATCTGCTTCTTCTTTTCCGTGAATGAGTGCAGTGACTTCCCACGCAAGCCGCTCTTTGGCCTTGTTTATGGCTGCGGAGTCACGATCTGAGGTGAGTTTTCTGCACTCTTCTGTCGGCAGGAATGTAAACATCAACAAGAATCGTTCAACATCTGCATCCGAGACATTTCGCCAGTACTGGAAAAACTCGTAGGGACTTGTCATTTCAGGATCCAAGAACAAGGCGCCTTTTTCTGTCTTTCCCATCTTTTTACCATCACTGGTCATAACAAGAGGGAATGTCAGACCATAACACTCCACGCCCTCTATTCTCCTGATGAGCTCAATTCCAGCCACAATATTGCCCCACTGGTCGTCACCGCCAATCTGCAATCGGCAACCATATCGTTGATAAAGCTGCAAAAAGTCGTACGATTGTAGAAGTTGATAGTTAAACTCAATGAAAGACAAGCCCGTTTCCATACGCTGTTTATAGGTTTCAAACGAGAGCATTCGATTGACCGAAAAGTGCTTTCCAATGTCCCGCAAGAACTCAATGTAGTTGAGATTTGCTAACCAGTCTTTATTGTTGACCGTAAACGAGGTTTTGCCATCAAACCCAACAAACTTGTCCAGCTGGGACTCGAAGCGTTTTGTATTCTCGTCTATGGCTTCGTATGAAATAATTTTCCGCATTTCACTCTTGCCGGAGGGGTCCCCAATTCGTGCTGTACCTCCACCTAAGAGAGCGATGCCAATATGACCGGCTTCACGCAAATGCCTAAGAGCAAAAAATGGAACCATGTGTCCAATATGGAGCGATGGACCAGTCGGATCACAACCAATGTAAAAAGTTATGGGCCCGTTGTCCATCAATTTAGAAAGCCCTTCAATATCTGTGCATTGCTGAATAAAACCTCGTTCGCTCAATGTTTCCAGCGCCTTATTCATGTGGACTCCTCAAACTCTCGAATCTTGGGTCAGTATCTCGAATCTTGGGTCAGTATATAGAGCTTTCAAGTCGCTTCTCAATATGTGAAACCAATCTTTTCATACATTTACCAATATTATTGTACCTTTTTTGTAACAGTGTGGTATTATATATTACTAGAGGCTAAACATTGGCCATGGCGCATTTTATGCCTGCAAAAAGCCACTGAAGTTACCTCAAAGGCTCTATATTTCAAAGGAGAAGAACATGGCATCGAACGGATCAGCGATGACGAAAGCTCAGCTAGTCACCGCGCTTGCGGAAAAGACCTCATTGACCAAAAAGGAAGTAAAGGCGTTTCTCGATGCACTGTCCGAAATGGCCTACAAGGAAGTGAAGAAAAACAAGAAGTTTACTCTTCCTGGTTTTGGCATTCTTAAGCTCACAAAGCGAAAAGCCAGAATGGGTCGCAACCCTGCCACTGGCGAGGCTATCAAGATTCCTGCCAAGACCGCCGTCAAATTCACCGTTTCCAAAGCTTGCAAGGAAGGCATCCTGGGCTCGAAGTAGAGCCACGGCATACCAGAAGACAGGGATTTGTCATTTATTAAAAAAGCCCCGAAATCCGGGGCTTTTTTAATAACTATGACTTCGAATCACACCCTCTTATAGCTCTTCATTTTCTCTCGAATTGCAAGTGAAAGTTTGTCTCGCGGCACGCGAATTTGGTCCATACTATCTCTGTCGCGCAACGTCACGGTATGATCCTCTTTGGACTGATAATCGATGGTTACACAGTAAGGAGTGCCAATTTCATCTTGACGCCTGTAACGCCTTCCAATAGCGCCAGATTGGTCATAATCTGTAACGAAGTCTTCCTTAAGTTCACTACGAATGTCCTGAGCCAATTCAGCAAGTCCATCTTTCTTCATAAGAGGAAGCACGGCAACCGTGACTGGCGCAAAAATCGGGTTAAAATGTAACACAGTCCGATAATCGTCCTCGTTGCCTTTGTCCGCCACCTTTTGCTCTTCATAGGCATCGCAAAGCACCATAAGTAGCTCCCGCGTAAGGCCAGCGCTTGTTTCTATTACATAAGGCAGGTAGCGTTCATTTCCATTGTCCTGGTCGATATACTGTAGATCCTTGCCGGAGAACTGTTGATGCCTCGTAAGATCGTAGTTTGTCCTGTTATGAACACCTTCCAGTTCCTTAAAGCCCATTGGGAACTCGTATTCGATGTCGTAGGCGTCTTTGGCGTAGAACGCAAGCTCTTCCGGACCGTGCCTGTGCCACCGCAACTTATCCATACGAATGCCCATTTTCCTGTAATAGTTCCAACGCTGTTCGCGCCAGTAGTCAAACCATTCCTCGTCCGTGCCAGGTTTCACAAAGAACTGCATTTCCATCTGTTCGAACTCGCAACTTCTGAAAATAAAGTTCTTTGTAACGATTTCGTTTCGGAAGGCCTTGCCGATCTGGGCGATTCCAAAGGGAACCTTCATACGATTAGACTGTAATACGTTTTTGAAATTGACATAGATTCCCTGCGCAGTCTCAGGGCGCAGATAAATCAGCCCGGAACCATCTTCAACAGGTCCAATATTAGTCTTAAACATCAAATTGAACTTGCGGACATCTGTCAGTTCGCCACCACATTCAGGGCAGGTTTTTGTCTTAAGATTCTCTTCCGGAATCTGATCCGCCCTAAATCGCGTCTTGCATTTCTTGCAATCCACCAAGGGGTCGGTGAAGTTCTCGACATGCCCTGAAGCTTCCCAGACCCGAGGATGCATAAGGATTGCAGCGTCCAGACCGACAATATTGTCGTGTAGCTGGGTCATTTCCTTCCACCAAAACTGCGCAATTCGATTCTTTAGTTCAATACCGTTCGGACCATAATCCCAGGCGCCTGCCTGGCCTCCGTAGATTTCTGAAGATTGGAAGACGAAGCCACGTCGCTTGCACAGCGACACAATTTGATCCATCGTTACTGTATCTGACATCTTTGTAACTCCTCTGCAAACTCAAAGCCTGCTGGTCACTTCTCGTTTTTTTTCTCAATTTTTGCCCAGGTATCACGCAAAGTCTCAGTTCGATTAAAAACTGCCTTGCCATCGACCTCCGAATCGGGATCTTTACAAAAATAGCCAAGGCGCTCGAATTGAACCGTTTGGCCAACGCCGATTTGCTCGATACTTGGCTCCGCAAAGGCACCCTGCACTACTTCCAGCGAATGCTCTGAAATGTTGTCCAAAAAGGAAGTCCCCGCCGGTATATCCATCGGGCGCTCGGCTTCGAAGAGATAGTCGTAGAGCCTGGCCTCAAATTCGACAGCGTCCTCTTTAGAAACCCAGTGAATCGTCCCCTTGACCTTCCGGTTATCCGGGGCATCGCCACCTTTTGTAGCAGGATCATACGTACAATGGACGGCAGTTACCTCTCCAGAGACTGGATCTTTGTCAAAGCCTGTGCAGGTCACTATGTAGGCATAACGCAGGCGCACTTGACTCCCAGGGAAGAGCCTGAAGTATTTAGGCGGCGGAACTTCGCGAAAGTCGTCCCGTTCTATCAGCAATTCTTTGCCAAACGGTATGTCTCTGGTGCCCCCCGCCGGATTCTCCGGGTTGTTTACCGCAGGAAGTAGCTCAGTCTTGTCTTCTGGCCAATTGTCAATGATGAGCTTGAGGGGACGCAGGACAGCCATGTACCTGTCGGCTTTTTTGTTCAGGTCCTCTCTTACGCAGTGTTCCAGAAGTTGAATATCCACAAGAGAATCGGTCTTCGCAATACCTATGCGGCCTAAAAAGTCACGGATTGCCTCTGGCGTATAACCACGCCGGCGAAGGCCTGCCAAGGTAGGCATGCGTGGATCGTCCCACCCGGAAACCTTTTTCTCCTGCACCAGTTGGATAAGAAATCGTTTTGAGAGCACTGTGTGGGAAAGATTGAGCCGCGCAAATTCTATCTGTCTGGAAGGAAACACATCACAATTCTTAATGAACCACTCATACAGTGGTCTGTGAATTTCGTACTCAAGCGAACAAAGCGAGTGCGTTACGCCTTCGATAGCATCGGAGAGCGGGTGTTGAAAATCGTACATCGGATAGATGCACCACTTATTTCCAGTGCGATAATGAGGCTCGCGACGAATTCGGTACATCACGGGGTCCCGCATGAGAAGATTGGGGCTTGCCATATCGATTTTTGCACGCAAGGTCTTAGAACCATCGGGGAATTCACCTGCGCGCATCCTTGCAAACAAGTCCAGGTTTTCTTCAACGGATCGGTCTCGAAATGGACTGTTCTTGCCGGGGGGTGTAAAGGTGATGTTGTTCTTATCGGGCACATTTGTACCGCGATATTCCTTTATCTGTTCCTCATCGAGGTCGTCGACATACGCTAAGCCCTTGCGAATCAAACCACAGGCGAGTTCGTATAACTTGTCGTAGTAATCGGAAGCATAATATTCGCGGTCCTGCCAATCATATCCGAGCCAATGCACATCGCGTTTTATAGCTTCCACATACGATTGATCTTCCTTCTCCGGGTTTGTATCGTCAAATCGCAAATTACACTTGCCATGAAAGCTCTCTGCAACACCGAAATCTACTGAGATGGCTTTTGCGTGTCCGATATGAAGCCATCCGTTTGGCTCCGGCGGAAAACGGGTGTGGACTTCTTTGTACCTTCCCTTCGCAAGATCCTCGGCCACGGCTTCGCGAATAAAATCGGTGCCAACATTGTCGCTTGTATCGATTTCGCCCATTAACTTTGTACTCCTTGCCACACTTCAGGGGTGTGGTGCCTTACTATGCTCCTTAGCGAGCCTTTGGGTCAAGCTTCTTCAGGCCGATAGATACTCGATGGCTGAGGTTATCCTCTCCATCGTCTCATTCTTGCCAAGAATCTGCATCGATTCAAAGAGCGGCGGGCTTACCCTGGATCCCGTGATGGCCACCCGTAAGGGCATGAGAAGGTCCCCCAGTTTCTCAGACATCTGCAGTGCATGGTTCTTGAACGCTTCTTCCGCGGTCGCAACGTCGGAAAAATCAAGTCTCTCCGCAACGGAAAGGCACTCGCGCAGCATACGCAGCGCCGTTGCCTCGTCCCGTTTCTTGGGCACGAACTCAGCTTTTTCCGGCATCTTCGGCCTACGATAGAGATAGGACATCATTGCAGGCGCATCTGCAAGCGTTTTAAGCCTCTCACGCACAAGGGGCATGGCCTTTTGGTCGAGCTCATCGGCCTGGGGATCTTGCATTGCGCGTAAGCCAGCATCCACAAGGAAAGGTTTGACCAGCTGTGCAAGATCTTCGTCGCTCTTCTGCCTAATGTATTGCCCGTTGAACCACTCGAGTTTTTGGTAGTCGAAGATGGCGGGAGCCTTATTGAGTTTTTCGACTTTGAAAAGCCGAATCATCTCTTCGACGCTGAAAATTTCCCTACCCTCTTCAAATGAGCACCCCAAAAGTGCAATGTAGTTGAGAAGCGCCTCTGGCAGATAACCGGCCTTGCGGAACTCATTTATCGAAGTAGCGCCATGGCGCTTTGAAAGCTTGTGCCCATCTTGCCCCATGACCATAGGCAAGTGGCAGAGTACGGGTTGCTCCCATCCAAAGGCATCGTACATTATTTTGTGCAAAGGTGCCGATGGAATCCACTCTTGCGCGCGCATGACATGTGTTATGCCCATAAGATGGTCGTCCACGACGTTTGCAAGGTGGTAGGTGGGGAATCCATCTGACTTAAGGAGCACAGGGTCTGGACTTATGTCAGAGTTTTTCCATTCCACTTGGCCCAAAAGCTGGTCGTAAAAGGTTGTCGTCCCTGTTAAAGGGATCTTTAACCGCACAACATGTGGCACGCCCTGTGCAATGTTACGTAGAACCTCTTCCTTGCTGAGATTCCGGCAGTGACGATCGTACCCCTGTTCTCCACTTTTTTGCTCGATCTGTGACTTTCGGAGGCTTTCAAGCCTGTCAGCATCACAAAAGCAGTAATATGCCTTGTCCATTTTAACAAGATCTTCTGCGTATTTTTGATAAAGAGGCAGCCTTTCGGACTGCACATAAGGGCCAACGGGCCCGCCGACATCCGGGCCCTCGTCCCAATAAAAACCCAACCACTGGAATGTGTCGTAGATGTTCTGTACATACTCTTCGGCGTAACGCGTCCTGTCCGTATCCTCCAATCGCAGGATAAAGGTACCGTTTTGGGATTTTGCGTAAAGATAATTGATAAAGGCTGTCCTCACGCCACCGATATGTTGATTGCCGGTCGGGGACGGTGCATAGCGTACTCGCATGGTCATTTAAATCTCCTTAGGAGAGGATCCTACACAGGGTTAAGAATATAGCTTTATAGATTGAGCCATGTAAAGCTCCATAGAAGAATTCGTTTACAGACGAAGGCCTGCTACAAACTTGCAGAGCAGAAGGCAGAACATAAACGGAATACACGATAAAACACACGTTGTGAGCCAGCCCAGGCAGGATCTGAGGCGAAAGCCTCTCAGCCCAAGGACCGTACTTATTACCCAAAGCGTGAGCCCTGCCACAGAAATGAGCAAAAGAGCTGTCGACAAGTAAAGACCGACCGACACAAGCTGCAAAAAGGTTCGATGAGAAAACTCAAAAAAATCCGATGCCAGTCCCAAGATTATGCAAGCCGCGGTGCATACAAACAGCGCCCACCCTAGCCACTTAAGGACTCGTGCAACAAAAGTCATATTGACAATATATCATTTTAGTGAGTGTCTTAACAGTGTCAAAACGAGGAATGGATGGACTACTTTTTCAGCTTTAACAAATTGGGTTACCTTAAAGGCAAGAAGCCGCAAGGTTGTATACTTTGTTTGATTCGTGACAATTCTCCAAACGTTGATCGGCTTGTGGTGTGGGAGAATGACTTGGTTATGGTTTCTTTGAATCTCTATCCTTACAACCCTGGACACATGCTTATCTTCCCCAAGCGCCATGTCACCGATATCCGTCAGCTTACCAGAATAGAGAAAGAAGAAATTGACAAAGCCACCGAAAAAGCCATTGATGTTCTGGATCGTAGATTCTCACCAGCCGGCTATAACATAGGGTATAATATGGGCCTTTCGGCCGGCGCGAGCATTGAGCACCTGCATCTGCATGTCATTCCAAGGTACAAAAACGAACTTGGCATTGCAGACCTTATTGGAGGCAAACGCGTTTTGGTCCAAGACCCTAAAGATACCCTTTTATTGTTGCAAGAGGAATTCGCAGCCCAACGGGACGACGATCAAGAGAGCACATGAGCCCGCATGGACAAGGGGCTGTGCAGAAACACTGCGGTTGCTAATGCCAAAATAGCCTTTTTGCCATCGCAAGCCCAGTAGTGGCCATTGCAGCCCAGAAGAACTCATGCCGTTGGATTCATCGCCAAGCGGGAATACAGAGACAATACTATGCAAGGGCAATTTCATGCGTGCGAGGCTATTAGCGCCCAGATAAAATGCAGACTCTCTCCTTGTATGCCATGCATCAGGATGGTCATTGCGTAAGAACATTGTGTACATAGCAATGAAATGATCTATGCGTCCGCCAGCCGCCCCAGCAATCTCGATGGTCGTGCAACCCAAGGTTTTTGCCAGTTTGAAGGCGAGTTCGGTATCGGTATCGTCCTTCT
Organism: Rectinema sp.; assembly: GCA_039680115.1. Classification (GTDB taxonomy): domain Bacteria; phylum Spirochaetota; class Spirochaetia; order Treponematales; family Rectinemataceae; genus JAFIHQ01. Next base: position 13,342 of record JBDKTP010000012.1, on the reverse strand, counting down.
CAGTCGGATATTGTAGTACTCGTTCTGCGGGGAATCCCTCAAGGAGATCCCGATTCGCAAGGCTGTCAAAATCCCCAACAATCCAGTCCGGTACAATGCCGCATCTGTTGGCCACCGCCAATCCAGAATCGGCAGCAATTGTTACATCCATGCCTTTTACCAGTCTTGCCAGAAATTTGATTGGCGGATGCTCCCCACCTGTGATAATAAGGCCACGCATTATACGTCAATTTCGAGGTTCACAGGCTATTTGTCAATATGGTACGAGTGAGCGACTGGATGATACGTGTGAATAGTGGGCACCTCAACCAAACTTGTGTCAGACAATCTGGACACAACCCCAATGATCAGGCTATGTTTAGTTCAGTCCTTCCTTACCCATTTGAGCAGGATGGCTTTGAGTGAAATATTCGATAGGAATCTTGAGCCTAATGCATAATCATCATAATCATTTTCAAATACCAAAAGAAATTGAATTTATCCTTAACCAGATCAACGACTCGGGTCACAAGGCATATATCGTAGGTGGCGCACTTCGAGACTTTGTAATGGGCGAAAAAGACTGCTCAGACTTTGACATCGCCACAGATGCAACGCCGGACGACGTGATGAAGTTGTTTCCTCATGTTGTTCCAACAGGAATCAAGCACGGCACGGTGACGGTGCTGACCGGAAAATTCAAAGTGGAAGTGACTACCTTCCGCACAGAAAAAGGTTATTCGGACAATAGACACCCCGATTCCATATCTTTTGTAGGTACAATTGAGGAAGACCTGTCGCGCAGAGATTTTACCATGAACGCGATGGCCTATGATCATACATCAGGTACAATATTGGACCCCTATGACGGGCAAAAAGATATTGAACGGAAAATCATTCGCTGCGTCGGCAATCCAGACGCACGATTTGCAGAAGATGGCTTGCGCTCCATGCGTGCTGTACGCTTTGCCGCTCAGTTAGGATTTTCTCTGGAACCTGCCACCCAGACAGCGATTTCTAACTCGCTCGATGCTTTTTCTTCAGTTTCCAAGGAAAGAGTTCGGGACGAATTTGAAAAACTCCTTCTTGGAAAATGGGCTTTGGTCGGTCTCGAGCTACTTGAAAGAACTGGATTGCTTGGGGTCATTATTCCCGAAATGTTGCCTTGTCGAGGTTGTATACAAAAAGGAGCACATGTTTACGACGTTATGGATCATTGCTTCCATACTGTGGCAGCGGCGCCATTCTTAATCGATATTCGTTGGGCAGCCCTGCTTCACGACATTGGCAAACCTGCAACAAAAGCGCTCGGGGCAGATGGAATACCGACCTTCCATAACCACGAAAAAGTTTCCAGCATGCTTGCGTCAAAAATACTGGAACGCCTGCGACTTCCTAACAACGATATCAACCTAATTGTTCACCTTATTGACGCGCATATGTTTCATTATACCAACGACTGGTCAGATGCAGCAGTACGCCGATTTATCGCGCGAGTCGGCGTCGAGAACCTCGAACCCCTCTTTGCGCTGCGTGCGGCAGACTCCGAGGCCATTGTCGGGCATAAGGTTCAGAGCGACAACCTGGAATCGCTACGAAATAGGATCGAACTCGTCTTGCAGAAGGAACATGCCTTTGGGCTGAAAGATCTGGCAATAAACGGCAACGACGTCATAGAATTGGGTGTCCCCAAGGGACCCATCGTAGGCAAACTTCTAAGTGAACTGCTCGAGACCGTTTTGGACGACCCAGCACAGAATAACAGAGAGTCCTTGCTGCGCATTTGCCAAGGTTTGATGCCAAAATACGGAATCATAAAACATAAATCCCAAAACGAATTATGAGGCGGATTGGATTTTTTAAGGCGGATTGGGCTTTTGCGCTTTGTTTTCTTAAGACAGTGTCCGGCCGGCAATTTTCACAAGATTCTCCCTAGTAGTCGGATCCTCTGCACTCAAGCTTTCAAAAACACTCATAGCGGCGTTCTGTTCGGCTTCCTTTTTTGATTTTCCTGAGAATGGCCCGTATACCTTAGAGCCCAAAATACAGGAGATCCAGAATGTTCGATCATGTTCTGGCCCCTCAACCCGATCACACCGATATACTGGCAATGTCCGCAAATACTTTTGTGCATACTCCTGAAGAATTGTCTTGTAATCCTTGCTCTGACCATGAATTGTTGACTTAAGCGCCGCATTTAACTGCCTATAGACAAAATTCGCCGCAGCATCAGCTCCCTGATCAAGAAAAACGGCACCTACAATAGCCTCAAAGGCATCTGCAATAAGGGCCTTCTTCTGTCTGCCGCCAGAAAGTTCTTCACCTCTGCCCAATATCAGGAGTTCTGGAATCCCAATCCTGGTGCCTTGCTCAGCCAAGATGGATTCTGAAACCACAACGCTTTTTATTTGTGACAATTCGCCTTCCTGAGCAGAAGGAAGCGCTCGGTAAAGAAAGGCAGCAACGGCCTCACCCAGCACGGCATCGCCGAGGAACTCTAGACGTTCATTGTGTTCAAAGCTTCCATCTTTTATATTTGAGAGTTCATTTATGCATGATCGGTGAGTTAAGGCAGTGTCGAGTAAAGAAATATCCGAAAATTCTACACCTATTTCTTTTTCAAACTTTTTTAGAGAAACAAGGCGCAGAGAACCATTTTGACCTGGCATATTGACTCCGGACGAAACTTTCTCCACGCCCATCAAGAATTGTTGGGACTTGCTTACTTGACCTGGGTCTTGATGAACTCATAAGCATCGCGAACTGTTTCAAATTCGTTAGCTTTCTCGTCCGGAATCTGAATCCCAAGCTCTTCCTCAATGCCATACACCAACTCATAGGTATCCAGCGAGTCGGCACCGAGATCCTGCCTGAAGCTAGCATCCATAGTGATTTTGCTTTCGTCTACTTCAAGCTTGTCAGCGATAATCTTCTTGATTTTCTCAAAGAGTTCGTCCATTGAAAATCTCCTTATTTCGATTCAGGGGTAAAGACCTGACGCCCCCGATAGAACCCGCACTTTGGGCAGACATGGTGCAAGAGCACAGGGTTTCCACAGTTAGAGCAATGCACAATTGTTGGAGCGGTAAGCTGCATATTAACAGCCCGACGACGTCTTGTCCGCGCTTTTGAAGTTCTAAATTTAGGTACAGCCATGACATAACCTCATTTACTACGATATTGGCCAAATCGAAAAAACCACAGCCGACATTATACACATTTTGCATTCTTGTCAAGAGAAGCCAGGACCGAGCTCTTATTCTACCCCTTAGCCTGTTCAAAGGGCCCGAACCGGCGTTCCAATTCTTGCCGAACAACTTCTGGTACTAGTCCTGCAGGGAGACGCTTCAAACTGACAAGCTCACGAACCGCGCTTGAACTCACATCGGCATATTCTCTATCAACCATGAGAAAGAGCGTCTCTATGCCGACCAATCTGCGATTCATCGAAGCCATTGCCTGCTCTGAAGCCAAGTCGTTGCAGCTTCTTATGCAGCGTACCAAAGCATCGCAATTATTAGAGACGGCGTATTCTGCAATTGCGCCATCCCAACGTGCTACATTCACTCTGCTGGTGAGACCTTCACCCTCCACGACTGCCTGCAACATTTCTAGCCTCAGCTCAATCGGCAGAAAGGGAACCTTGCTCCCATTACGTCCAACAACAATGTCTACGCGATCGAACAGATTGGCACATCGCCTCACGATGTCTACGTGCCCCATCGTTGGAGGATCAAAACTGCCAGCGAAGACTACTCTCATACATCTCAACTGTAGTCCTGGCTCGGACGTTGGTCAAGCAAGACTTTTCGTGCCTAGCCAATTCGCTAAGTGGATCAAAGCGGATCAAAGCGGATCAAAGCGGATCAAAGCGGAGCAAAGATCGCTTCCAAGCCCTCAGCAAAGCCTTTATTTCGCCCTAGATTTTTGGCATAATACCCCCTATGGCGTCTAACCTACTCCTTGCTATTTTTTCTGCCATTTTGAGCGGCATCTCGATTCCCAACGAAGTTTTCGTGTACGGGTTATGGCCTGTAGGATTTGTTTCGCTTGCACCCCTATACATCGCACTTTGTCGGGCTTCCTCACCCAGACAAGCCGCTCTTGCAGCCGGAACTTTTGGTGCTCTACAGCATGCCATTACCTCATATTGGCTGTTCTTCTACAAAGATTTTGCCCTCTGGACAATCGGCGCTACGACAGTTGCCTATTCTTTCGTTTATGCCCTTGTTGGCCTGTATGGTGCTTTCTTATTGCGAAGTCAACAGAAAGTGTTCAGACCCTTTGTCTTTGCTTTGTTTTGGGTCTGCTTTGAATATCTTAAGTCGATCGGATTTTTGGGCTATCCATGGGGCTTAGTGCCATATTCTTTGACATCTGTTCCCGTCTTGCTACAGATCTCGGACATAACTGGTGTCTATGGGGTTACCTTTCTTCTTTCTCTTTGTTCGGCGAACCTGGCCGAGATCCTGCTCTATGCTGGCAGTGGAGAAAAGCACAAGATACAGAATGGCTGCCAAGACCGGGAGGTTCTTGCTCCTTTAGGGTATATGACGGAGCGACGTTTGGGATGGTCTGTTCCGCTCCTAAATACAACCATTTTTACATTGGTTCTCCTGTCATTGGTTTTGGGTTATGGAGTGTATTCGCAAAAGCGAGTTTTTCCGGTTAAGGCCACACTTCGGATGCTTCTCGTGCAACAAAACACCGATCCATGGTTGGCAGGTGAAAAAGCAGCGCTGACGAGTAATCTGTTGTTGGCAAAGGAAGCCCTCCAAGAGAATAGTGCCAAGCATGGAAATCCTATCGATCTGACAGTATTCAGCGAAACAAGCCTCAGCCGGCCATACAATGACTTTAAACCCTGGTATTGGGAGAATCCCAAAGAACAACCCCTTATACCGTATATCTTAGCTTCGGGAGCTCCACTTCTGACCGGCGCGCCTGTGGTCCTCGACTATGACACACAGGAAATGACAAATTCGGTCATACTGATATCAAAAGATGGAGAACAGGTAGATTCATACGCCAAAATGCACCCTGTGCCGTTTGCAGAAGCTATTCCCTTCTGGGAGTATTCATGGTTCCGGAATTTCATGCAAAGAACGATTGGTCTGGAGTCTGGTTGGGTTATGGGTACACGATACACAGTTTTTTCTATTGAAGGACACGAAGCTACAGGGAATGAGACTATAGGAAATGAAGCGTCCTCAAAAACAGTCAGCTTTTCCACTCCAATTTGTTTTGAAGATGCCTTTGCCGATCTTTGCAGACGATATATTCTGTTGGGCGCTGACTTATTTGTGAACCTTACCAACGATTCCTGGTCCCGAACGGTGAGCGCTCAAGTCCAGCACTGGTCGATCGCCAGGATTCGAGCAATAGAAAACCGGCGAACTCTTGTCCGAAGCACCAATTCTGGCGTTAGCAGCGTTGTGGGTCCGCATGGCGAAACACTGTTTGAAATGCCACAATTCAGGGCACTTGCGCGAATTGTGGACGTGCCTGTGTATACCTCCGACACCCTCACGATCTATACTAAGTATGGAGACTGGTTTTCCTGGTTGTGCTTGTTTGGTGTCATACTGATGGCAATAAAGGGGTTTATCACGGCACATGGACGCTGGCCATTGTCCACAACAGGAATGTTAGTGACAGAATGCGACATTTAGCAAGAAACAATGGAAGACAACAGTTGTTATTCTATAAAAAAGTACAAAACAATACATGCATACATGCGCGTATCGAGTACGCTCATCGTGGAGGTTAGGATATGGACTTGACAGATTACTTGGACGCGTCCCCTCTCGACTTGATCAAGTACAGCGAGCACAGTGCCATGGACGCAGTGGCTTTTATAGGGACTGCACGCAAGCACCCTTATGACGCCGAAAAGTGCCTTTTGTTGGCCTCGAAACAAGACAATGAAAAATGGCTTCAAGAAGGTACTATCATTGAATTTCGGTTGGACGACATTGTCGGAGCAGACGAATTGCCCGCTCTGGTGGACGAACAGGGTTACGCCCGTCAACTCGTGCGCCTTTGGATTCGCCGAGGTGCCATTGGGGTCAAATACGAACCCTTTGAAGCTGGGAAGCAACCTTCGGACTATGAAGATTCGGAACAACTGCGCAGAAAATTCGAACGTTTCTATCGTTCTTTGCGCAAAACATCAAAGGCTTAAATGGCATAAAGGTTATGGAAAACGCAGAATACTGGGTCCATCTCGACAATGGAAGAATTCAGTGTCGACTTTGCCCACATGCATGCGTCCTGGAATCGGAGCAATTGGGCAACTGTTTAGCAAGGAAAAATGAGCACGGCAAAATGTCGCTCCCGTTTTATGCTCAAATTTCTTCTATCGCCTTGGATCCGGTCGAGAAAAAACCGTTGCGCAGGTTTCTGCCCCATACAAAGACTTTTTCCGTTGGCTTTTGGCACTGCAATATGCACTGCCCATTCTGTCAAAACTGGGAGATTGCTCATCCCTCAAAGAACGCTCCAGAACGCTACAGCCAAACTATTTTGCCCGAGACACTCGTCGATATGGCCGTACGTTCCGGTTGCCCTTCAATAAGCTTTACCTACTCAGAACCGACATTACACATTGAATATGTTAAAGAAAGCATGCGGTTGGCACACGGACATGGTTTAGCCACCATCCTTGTTACCAATGGCAACTTGCTGGAGCCACCGGCCAAAGATATATTGAGCCTTACCGATGCCACCAATGTCGACCTAAAGTGTTTTTCCACCACGACTTATCATGAACTCCTTGGCGGAGAACTTAAGGTTGTACAAAATTTTATACGCATTGCTGCAAGCCTATGCCATGTTGAGGTAACATCGCTCCTTGTGCCTGGGGTCTTGGACAATGCGGTGGATATGGAGGGTATTGCTGGTTTTTTAGCCAGTATTTCAAGATCACTCCCCTTACATATAACCGCCTACAGACCAGAATTCCAATGGATGTTGGCGCCGCTAACTTCCGAAAAAATGAAGGAGATAGCAAGGCCAGCATTCGAAAAGCTCGATTATGTCTACCTTTCCCAGCCTTTACCGATCGATTTTTAGAAAACCAAGAAAACCTATTGACATACACTCTACTTTTCGGCATTGTTCTTTCTGCCGATTGCACGGTGGGTATAGCTCAGGTGGTAGAGTGCCAGACTGTGGATCTGGTTGTCGTGGGTTCAAATCCCACTACCCACCCGGAGCCTAAAGACCCACGAAAACATGGGAATTGAGGCTGGACTTTAGTACGCGTTCGTAGCTCAGCTGGATAGAGCGACGGACTTCGAATCCGTAGGTCGCAGGTTCGATTCCTGTCGGACGCATTTGGCATTTTTAAATGGGGGCCGTTAGCTCAGCTGGCAGAGCAGCAGACTCTTAATCTGCGGGTCGCAGGTTCGATGCCTGCACGGCTCAAAAGTCAAGGGCAAAAGAACTACTTTTGCTCTTGACTTATGTACGTCATTCCGCTAGGATGCGGCTCATTCGCGAGAGTGGTGGAATGGCAGACACGCTAGACTTAGGATCTAGTGCCTTTGGCGTAAGGGTTCAAGTCCCTTCTCTCGCATGTGGTGGAGCATGCAACAATGCGCGGGAATAGCTCAGTGGTAGAGCGCCACCTTGCCAAGGTGGATGTCGCGGGTCCGACTCCCGTTTCCCGCTCCAACAATGAGGCGATCCGGAATCTGACCGAATCGCCTTTTTTTTTGCCTTGCAAAGCGATATATTGTCTTGTATCTGTGTTGTTTTCCTGAGTTTGACGCCTAAGCACAACCGGCCCGCTTTTGTTGGCGTGGCTTTATTTCGTTTTTAAGGATACTGCGGTGATTTCGGAGAAAAAATTCGAGAAGCTTGAAAAATCCAGGATGAAGCTGACTATGACGGTTCCGGTAGATGAAGTTCGCAAAGTCTATGATTCGATGATGAGAGAATATACCCGGACGGTCCAAATGGACGGCTTCAGGAAGGGACATGTGCCTGCTCAGGTTCTGGAGCGCAAGTTCGGCGACAGTTTGCGGATGGATGCAATGAGCAGAGTTGTCGAGAGCGCCGTGGACGAAGGCCTAAAAGAGAGCGTCGAAAAACCTCTCATCTATGAACCGCCAACCTTGGAAGGTGAGCCAGAGTTTGTCTTGGATAAAGATTTTACGTTTAGCGTGACATACGACGTGTTACCCACCATCGAACTGCCATCGCTCGAGGGAATTGAGATCACTGTTCCGCAGGTGAGCGTGACCGAAGACGACATCGGGCGCGAGCTTGAAGCGGTGCGCCAGCGCAACGCAATAGTGACCGATAAAGAAGGACCCGCAGCAAAAGGCGACATCGTTACCGTCAACTGGACAGAAGTAGATGCGGATGGAACGCCAATTGAAGGAACCGCAAGGGAAGATTTTACTTTTGAACTTGGGACCGAAAAAAACCTTTATAAGTTCGACGACGAGCTTGTCGGAATGCTGCCCGGCCAACAAAAGACATTTGAGAAAACTTACCCAAACGACTACGAATATCCAGAACTCGCCGGTAAGACAGTCAGGATTTCTGCAACCGTAACAAAAATCAAGCAGAAGGACGTCCCTGAGCTCAACGATGAGCTTGCACAGGATGTTTCAGAAAAATACAAGACTTTGGATGACCTCAAAGCTTCAATCAGGAACCAGCTCGAAGAAGCACTGGCGAAGCAAATGCGAACTTTCAAAGAAAACGCCATCATCGAGGAAATCTTAAAGCGAACGACGATCGAGGTGCCAGCTTCTATGGTCGCGGCTGAGCAGGCAATGAGATGGGAGTCCTTGAAACGCGATATGGGCGTTGAATCTGACGACCAAATGGAGAAAATTGCCGAGTATTCAGGAAAGAGCCGCCAGGCGCTTTATGAGGATTGGAAACCCAGCATCGAGCACGCCCTTGCGGCCAGATTGGTTCTGGACAAGCTCATAGAAGCAGGGGCGTATGTGGCGACTGATGAGGATTTGTCTGCCGAATATCAAAAACAGGCAGAAGAAATGGGCATTTCCCCAGATGAGGTAAAAGCGGAGTACGAAAAACAGGGCTCGGTCGATTATCTGAAGGATCAAATAAAAGAGAAGAAGTTCTTTGATTCTGTTCTTGCAAACGTTGTCATTAAGGAAGGCGAAGCCAAGACATTCTTGGACTTTATGAATCAGAATCAGTAGATTTTAAGCAAGACAAAGAGAGTCAAAGGAAGTTTGGATGAACGAACAAATGAATACGCTGGTTCCCATGGTCATTGAACAGACCGGTATTGGGGAACGCTCTTACGATATTTACTCTCGACTGCTTAAAGATCGGATTGTCTTCATCGATGGTGAAATAAACGACCTCACGGCTGATTTGGTTGTGGCCCAGTTGCTCTTCTTGCAATCTCAGGATCCCGGAAAGGACATTTCTCTCTATGTAAACTCTCCAGGAGGGGCAGTGACTGCGGGACTCGCAATCTACGACACGATTCAGTATTTGCGCTGCGATGTTCAGACTATTTGTCTGGGACAGGCGGCCTCAATGGCTGCATTGATTCTAACAAGCGGTACTGCAGGCAAGCGTTTTGCCCTGCCCTCTTCCCGCATATTGATTCATCAGCCTTGGGGAAATGCATCTGGACAATCCAGCGATATAAGTCTGCAGGCAAGAGAAATTATCAGGCTTAAGAAACTCACAATAGAGTATTTTGCGAAACATACCGGTAAAACCGTGGAGCAGCTTGCTACAGATATGGAAAGGGATTTCTACATGAGTGCGAAAGAAGCGGTGGAGTATGGACTTGTAGACAAGATCATGGAGCCCCGATAACAATGGCACGAAACAAGAATCCTGAGCAGACATACGAAACCTACTGCTCTTTCTGCGGCAAAAGCAGTGAGTTTGCGAAGAAGATGTTTGCTGGTCCTGGAGTAAACATCTGCGACGAGTGTGTTAAAATCTGTGACCAACTGCTTGCCGAGGAAGAGCAAAAAGTCTCCGAGCAATTTTTGGAGGAAGTCCCCAAACCCAAAGAGATTAAAGCATACCTGGACGAGTACATTGTGGGGCAGGACAACGCCAAGAGAGTGTTGTCGGTTGCCGTCTACAACCATTACAAGCGCATACAGCATAAACAAATAGGTGATCCTGACGTAGAAATCGAGAAATCCAACGTCTTGCTCATAGGTCCGACTGGAACCGGTAAGACCCTTCTTGCCAGAACCTTGGCGAAAAAGCTCAAAGTACCTTTTGCAATTGCGGATGCTACTACGCTCACTGAGGCTGGTTATGTTGGTGAGGATGTCGAGAATATCCTCCTCAAATTGATTCAGAACGCTGGTGGAAATATCGAAGCAGCCGAACGCGGAATTGTCTACATCGATGAAATCGACAAGATCGCCAAGAAGGGTGAAAATCCTTCCATCACTCGAGACGTATCTGGAGAGGGAGTTCAGCAGGCGCTTTTAAAAATAATCGAGGGTACGGTAGCAAATGTGCCTCCACAAGGAGGTCGGAAGCACCCCAATCAGGAGTACCTGCGCATCGATACGACCAACATACTCTTTATCTGTGGTGGAGCCTTTGTCGGCCTGGATAAAATCATCCAGTCAAGGATTGCGACACATCCACTTGGATTTGGTGCCGACGTAAGGCCCTTAGGTGAGATCAGCACCAAGGAGCTGTTCTCGCATCTGCATCCGGATGATCTTATCAAGTTCGGCATGATACCCGAGTTTATTGGTCGATTGCCTGTCCATGTGGCATTGGACGATCTCAACAAGGAAGACCTCAAACGCATTATTACAGAACCAAAGAATTCTGTCTTGAAGCAATATCAGGCTTCCATGAAGCTGGACAATATCGACCTCGTGTTCGAGGAAGGCGCGATCGATGCAATAGCCGAAAAAGCCATTAGACAAAAGACTGGCGCCCGCGGGCTACGGTCTATCGTTGAAGACATGATGATCGATATAATGTTTGAGCTACCCAGTCAAGAAGGTGCAAAGCGGGTTACGGTGACAAGAGATACGGTGGAGGGCAAGAGCCCCTGCCTTGTTGAATACGCGCGTAAGTCCGCTTGATCGAGTGTGGAATCTTTAAGTTCTAAGTTGGAATACGGGGTGGTAATGGCCTTCCTTGAGGAGGGCATTGCCTGAGATAAGACCCAATGAACCTGATCCGGATAATACCGGCGGAGGGAAAAATGAAGCGTCTCTTTTCTGTTCCAATTGTTTTGTTGGTTTTTGTTCTCCTTTTCTCATGCAACAATCAAAATGCCAAGGTCGACAGCCTCACCATTTGGACGTATGACTCCTTTGTGTCCGAGTGGGGCCCCGGCCCTGCCCTCGCTAAACTCTACCAGGAGAAGACAGGTACCAAGATCGTCTTTCAGTCAAAAGGAGACGGCGGTGCCCTGTTGGCTGAGATTCTGGCAAGAGGCAAAGATGCTGAAGCCGATGCTGTAATAGGACTCGACGACAAATTAGCACCACGCGCTTTGGAGAGTGGCCTTTTTACACCATTACATCTTACAAATCTCAAAAACATCGATAAAAAACTGTTAATCGATTCGCAATCAAGGCTTGTCCCATACGATTATGGCAATTTTGCTTTTATCTGGGATAGCAAATGGGAAGAAAAAGAGCTTTTGCCTCCCAAAAATCTGGAGCAAATGACTCGTCCCGAATACAAGAAGAAGATCATAATCATGGATCCGCGGACATCCACACCTGGACTGGGCTTATTGGCATGGACACAAGCTGTCTATGGCGACAACTGGGAAGACTACTGGAAGCGGTTGGCTCCCTCGATTCTTGCGATGACTCCAGGCTGGGATACAGGCTATGGATTGTTCACCAAAGGGGAAGCACCGCTTGTCTTGAGCTACTCCACAAGCCCTGCATATCACAAGGCCTACGAAAATTCAGAACGATACAGAGCACTTGTTTTTGAAGAAGGACATCCCCTCGAGATTGAACTGGCTGGCGTTTTGGTTAACTCAAAAAAAAGAAAAGCAGCGGAAGGCTTCCTTGATTTTTTGCTAACGGAAGAAGCTCAATCAATCCTCCCTGAGACACAATGGATGTTTCCTGCAAACACGCTGGTTAAGTTGCCTGACTCTTTTGATGTCGTGCCCAAAGATGTCAAAAGTCTGACAGCAGCAAAGGTTTCCAACCTGCAAAAGGATCCTGAACGTGCAGTAGATCTTTTGCAGGCCGCGCTTCGCTGAGCGAAGCAGATGAGAATGAAAAATGCCGTAAGACTTGGGTTTTGCGCCATTGTCTTACTTTTTACCCTTAGCCCGCTCATTGGCTTTTTTGCCACTACGAGCCGGCTTGGCGGTGCCGAAAAGACCACGAACGACCTGTGGCAGATTCTTACTGCGCCCAGTACCTTTCGAAGCCTATCGTTCACCTTGTCCCAGGCCTTAGTGAGCAGTGTCCTTGCGCTGCTTGTCGGCATTCCTGGTGCCTACCTTGTTGCCAAATACAACTTCCCGGGCAGACGAGTTTTGCTGGCGCTGTCAGCGGTTCCATTCTGTCTGCCGCCCGTGCTTGTGGTCCTCTCCTTCGTGTTGTTTTATGGAAGAACGGGGTGGCTAACCAAACTTCTCACACTGTTGTCTCAGTCCTTGGGGTTTTCCAACCTAGGCAGCACCAATGGATTCCTTTACGGATTCTGGGGCCTTGTTTTTATCCATGCGTTCTACAACTTCCCAATTGTGATTCAAAATGTAGGAAAAGTTTGGGAGCAACTGCCCCAAAGCCGCGAGGAAGCAGCCAGAACTCTAGGGGCAAAGAGGTTGGAAGCATTTAGGGTAGGTACTCTGCCCTATCTCTTACCCTCAATCCTTCAGTCCATGAGCTTGATCTTTCTATTCTGTTTCTTCAGCTTTACGATTGTGCTTGTCTTTGGCAGTTTGGAAGGGAGCACCTTGGAAGTCGATATCTATCGGGCTCTCTCGTTCAACGGCGACAGCCAAAAGGCGCTCGTGTTGGCTGCCATTCAGACATGTATCGCGCTTGGGATCGCTTGGGCATTAGCGCGATTCGGTCAGGGGGCCTCCGCTATGATGAAAGATTATGGAGCCACTCGACCCCGCAAGAGACCGAAGCGATTTGCAGTTCTTTTCGTAGTCCTTTATTCCGCATTTATTGGCGTGTTCTTTATTGGTCCGCTTTTGGCGCTTACGCTGGAGGCATTTACCGTCACCGATTCTCCTGGAGGTACACCCCGCTTTGGTTTTGAGAACTTCGTACGGCTCACAGGCCGAGGTTATTTCCAGAGCGAGAATCTTTTGGGACTTTCATTAGCTCACAGCCTGACTGTGAGCACAATCGCGGCGTTGTTGGCCATAGGAATCGGCTTG
>JBDKTP010000011.1:0-23570 GCA_039680115.1 Rectinema sp. | reverse complement strand
GGCTTTATCAATCTTTTTGGGCTTCCCACGAAGGTCAGGGCCAAAATGAAGGCCAACGTCGCGGCGAGCGGGGTTGCCAGAGCCCCTGACGCACCTGCACCAGGAAGCGCCGGATTTACGCCACCTTCCGAGGACTAAAGCCCCGGGAATTACGGATCCAAAGGTTATGGGTATGTTTTTCATATGACAATGCAAAGCGAAAAGCCGCTGGAAACAGCGGCTTTTCTGTCATACACTTTTATCCGGGTAGTGTTGACTAAAGTGTTAAGTTTCTTTGGTTTTTGGCGTTTGCAACAACCCAAAATCTCTCTAAAAAGGATAGATGTCCTATGGCAAAACTGTGGCAGGCGGTGACGAGTGGAGCGGGTGGAGCTTCGGCGCTCGATCCAGATATAGAATCCTTCCTCTCGTCGCTTTCGGTAGACAAACGCCTCCTTGATGAGGACCTTGAGTGTTCCTGTGTTCACGCGCAGATGCTCGGAGAGCAAGGCATCATCCGTGCCGAGGATGCCAAGAAGTTGGTTTCTGAGCTCATCAAGATGCGTTCGGAGTTCAAGGCCGGCATTCTGCAAGTTGATCCCACAAGCGAGGATGTGCACTCGTTTATCGAAGAGGAGCTGGTTCGCCGTTTGGGAGAAGTAGGCAAAGAAATCCACGCCGGACGCTCGAGGAACGATCAAGTAGCGGTGGCATTTCGTCTGCATGCTAAACGCGCGTTTTTTGAGGCTCAAGCCGGCATCTTGAATTGCCTGGAGGCACTGCTAGACTTGGCCGAGTCCAATACGAGAACGCTGATGCCGGGCTACACGCACCTGCAACGGGCGCAACCGGTGACCTTCGCGCATGAACTCTTGGCCTGGTGCGCGGCTTTGGAACGCGATTACGGACGCTTTATCGATGGGGAACTTCGTGCCAATGAGTGTCCGCTTGGCTCTGGTGCCCTTGCGGGTTCAGGCTTACCCATCGACCGCGAGGCGACTGCTATCGAGCTTGGCTTTGACAGACCGACCCGCAACACGATGGATGCGGTGGCAGACAGGGACTTCTGCGTGGAGTATGCAGGCGCGGCTGCCATGCTGCTCGTACACATTTCCAGGGCGTGTGAAGACATAGCACTTTGGGCTTCGAGTGAATACGGCTTTATAAAACTCGACGACTGTGCAAGCACTGGTTCCAGCATAATGCCACAAAAGCGCAACCCCGATCCAGCCGAACTCCTGCGCGGCAAGTCTGCGCGGGTGATAGGAGACCTCAGTTCCCTGCTTGTGCTGCAAAAAGGCTTGCCATATGCCTATAATCGCGATCTTCAGGAAGATAAGGCGGTTTTTTTTGACGTCGAAGACACGCTCAACGCTTCACTAAAAGCCTTTGCAGCGCTTGTACGTGCGATAAGACCACAAACCGGATGTATGAAGGCCGCATTGCAAGGAAGTTTTATAGAAGCCACTGATCTAGCTGAGTATTTGGTAAGCCGAGGGGTGCCCTTCCGTTCGGCGTATCAAGCGGCGAAGTCGATAATTGGCCTGTGTACGCAAAGAGGTTGTGCTATCGCAGACCTGGACACTGAATTGTTACAAGGATCTCACAGCGCGCTTTTTGGCATGAAACTCGATATGGCCGAGCTTGTTGCGTATCTAAAGCCGGAGGCTTGTGTGGCACGCAGGACTCAGACTGGCGGGCCTGCTCCCCAAAGAACGCAAGAAGAAATTGCAAGATTGCGTGACTTTGTGTCTCAAGAGAAAAACAAAGGTGTCCAATGAGCAGTGAGAACGTAAAAGAAAGTACTTCGATAGAGGATTTTGAAGGGAACGACTCGAGCAAAAGCTTTCGTTATCCTTGCATACTGCTTGCTGCTGGCGCAGGTTCCAGGATGGGTAGACAAAAACTCTTGCTGCCTTTGGGAAACAAGCCAGTAGTCCGTTATGTAGCAGAGACAATTCTCGTTGTGGCAAGGCCGCTTGTGATCGTTGTTGGTAGCAACGGCGAAGAGGTTAGGGGCACACTCAGGGGCTTAACTGGAACCATTGTCGTAGAGAATCCACATTGGCAAGACGGTATGGTGGGCTCGGCGCAAGTTGGAATCGATACGCTGCTTAAGCACTGTCCAGATGTTTCTGGGTTTTTCCTTCATCAGGCGGATAAGCCTTTTGTGCCTGTCAGTGTTTTTGCTAGGCTTGCAGAATACATGGACACCACGGGTACGGGTAAGGCCACAACTGTCTATGAACCTGATCCAGACGCGAACCCCGATTCAAATCGAGCTTTCCCACGCGCCCTTGTCGCCTCATACACAGGCCAATCCGGCCACCCTGTGCTTTTCCCTTCACGCTACATCCCTGCGCTTTTGTCGCTTCCTGCAGGAGAACGCCTTAAACCAGTCCTTGACCTGCTCGGAAGCCTGCAGGTTGAGTGTGATACGACAGCTGTGCTTGAAGACATAGATACCTCGTCTGATTACGAAAGTTTAGTGAAGAAGTATGCCGCCACCTTCTCAGGCTCTGGACAGGACCCGAACAGGACATGAACACAAAGCAATGAGTGAAGAAAATGATCAATAGAGAGAATTCGATTGAAAAAACCAATGCCATTCGTCTCTTGGAATCCAAGGGGATTCCCTTTGAAGTGCGCCAGTACGATGTGGATGAAGAAGACCTTTCAGCCAAGCATGCGGCGGCGATCCTCGGATTGGATCCGGACCAGGTCTTTAAGACCATTGTGCTTTCTGGCGAAAGGACTGGTTATTTTGTCTGCGTTGTGCCCGGATCCTGTGAAATCGACCTCAAGAAAGCTGCTCGTGCCGTAGGCGACAAGAGTTGCTTTCTCCTGCCACTTAAAGAACTCGAACCGCTTACGGGCTATGTGCGCGGCGGCTGTTCTCCTCTCGGAATGAAAAAGAAATTCCCAACATTCCTGGATGAGACTGCCAAACTTTTTGACCATATCTCGGTGAGTGCCGGGAAGCGGGGTTTACAGCTTTTTATCAATCCTTTGGATCTTCAGCAGGCGAGTGATGCCGTTTTTGCTGACCTTATTGCGTAAGAGAGCCGAGTAAAAAGGCACGAGTGGCCACTAGAACCACAAAATGCGCCAAAATGCTGGAACCTGATTTCTCGGCCGATGTGTGTCGGTTTGTTCCTCTTGCAATTATCCCATAGCCTGTTATTATGGGAAAGACGAGGTTTGATGGCGCCAGAAAGCACCACTTGTGGTGAGTTTCTAGTTTGCGTCTTAAAATCTCGAGTTTTGAATATGAAGCTCAGTCTATATTCAAGAAAAACAATAACCTAAACGAAATTGTATGGATGCTAGTCTTAACATTGCTAATTCCTCAGTAAATCCCTACAAGAACAAATTGTGGAATTATGTCCTTCAATATAAGAACATGGCCATCACAGGGCTCTTGTGCCTCATTTCGATAGCTGCCGCCAGTATCACGCAACCCCTGATTTTAAAACAAATAATTGATAAGGCAGTTCCTGCCGGGAATACTGGGCTTATGCTTACCTATGCCTTCGGGTATCTGGGAATTGTTATCACGAGCGGGGTGCTGAGCTATTACGGTACTATTCTTTTGTCCAAGATGGGGCTCTCAATAGTCACACATATCAAAAAGGACCTTTTTTCTCATCTGTTGAAGTTGCCACTTTCCTACTTGGACGAACATCCTGTGGGCGAACTGATGTCCCGGACGGAGAATGATACCGAGAGAATTCGAGACTTTTTCTCCACCATCGGTGTGACGCTCATTGTGAATGCGCTTGTAATGGCCGGTATATTTGCGGTGACGTTTACCCTGGCTCCTGCGTTGGCATGGATCATGCTTGGCGTGACCTCTTTTTTTATTTTTATCCTGTTTTTCTACTTCAACCGGCTCATAAAACTCTATGACAAGTCCCGTTCGCTTTATGCACAGATTCTTGCGAAGGTGACTGAATTCATTCAGGGCATTGAAATCGTCAAAGTCTTCAATAGGACAAGATGGGCTGTGGGCTCTTTGGATCAGACGGGAAAGGCAAAAAAGGATGTTGATGTCAAGACTTCGATGATCGAGTACGCTGCCATGTCCGCTCTGGATTCTCTGGTTGGTCCGGTCTTTATTGTGGCGCTCCTGCTTTTGTATTCACCCAAGGTGCTTTCTGGTGGCATGACTTTGGGGACCTTACTTCTGTTTTTTGAATATGGTTCGGCTCTCTTGCGTCCTGTTGTGCAAATTGCGGAAAGCCTGCGCAGTATGCAACAGTCTAGAACCTCTTTGCGCCGAATTCTGGGCATTATGGCGCTTCCTGAAGAGGCAGGTAAGGCGAATACCTTGCTGCCTCATTTTGAACATGAGGTCCGCTTTGACCATGTGTGGTTTGCATATAAGGGCGAGGACTGGGTTGTCAGAGATCTTTCCTTTGTGATTCCCAAAGGCGACATGGTGGCAGTGGTCGGTCCGTCCGGTTCCGGCAAGTCGACGGCAGTGGGACTCTTGTGTGGGTTTTACAGGGCGCAAAAGGGTGCGATTTATGTGGACGACGTACCGCTTGACGCACTCAACCTGGATGCGTGGCGTAAAACGATCGGGCTTGTGCTCCAGGATGTCTATCTTTTCCCCGGTTCTGTCTTGGAGAATGTCCGGGTATATAACGATGATATTCCCGAAGAGACCGTCAAAAGGGCCCTGGAAACGGTGCAGGCCAACGACATCGTAGATTCGCTGCCGGACAAGCTACAGACGAATCTTTGGGAGCGCGGGAGTAACCTCTCTGCGGGCGAAAAGCAGCTTATCGCGTTTGCACGTGCTCTGGCGGCGAATCCTGAGCTCGTCATTCTCGACGAAGCAACGAGCAATGTCGATATGGAGACCGAAGCGAGAATTACGCGAAGCCTGGAAAAGCTCCTGCAGAATCGCTCTTCTCTTATTGTGGCGCACAGACTGTCGTCCATTCTGCATGCTGACCAAATCCTCTTTTTCAGCGATGGGGAGATTTTGGCGCGGGGTACGCACTCAGAACTCCTGAACAAACTCCCTGAGTATCGTGAGCTTGTTCAGCAACAGTTCCTCGAGAAGGCGGAAGCATGAGTAAACCGGTAAAAATCCAACCTGATGCCGACGATCCAATTAACAAGAATGAACGCGTCGCCCAGAACAAAGATGAACGCGGAGCGCTGTGGCACATCAAATGGATTTGGGGCATCTGGAAAGAACGAAAAGGGGTGATCACCCTGCTGCTGGTTTTGACGCTGTTGTCGAGCATCGTGGCTGTGGCGTTTCCACTCCTGACGCGCCGCCTTTTTGATCTTTTCCAGAATATCATCGAAAATCGGGCGTCATATACGGATCCTCAAAAAGAGATCAGCAAAATTGCACTCTTTTTTATGGCGCTTGGTGTGGCAGGATTTATCTCAGGATTTTTCCCTGGCATTCGCGGAGCACTCAACAATGTATTTGATTATGTTATAAGAAATAAATACTTCGCTAGTATCGTCGAGAAGGATCATCGGTTTTTCTCAAAGTACAAGACAGGCGACATAGCAACACGCCTGACCTCGGATATAAGCGACGGACCGCGCCTTTCCTGGTTTATGTGTTCCGGAATTTTTCGGGCTGTCGAGTCTACAAGCAAAGTCATCTTCTGCATCGTCGCGATGCTGCTGCTCAATTGGAAACTGGCCTTGCTCTCGCTTATTCCCTTGCCACTGATGCTTATGATCTATTCTAAGACGCAAGACACGATTTATGACCGCGTAAAGCGGAACGAACAATCGGTTTCCAGCATCAACGAACAGCTCGAATTGAGTTTTTCGGGCGCCAGAATCATCAAGGCTTTTGCAAGCGAAGACAAGTACGAGCGTTTTTTTGACGACGCTCTTAAGAAGCGGTTCAAGACCGAGACTGCCGTTATCAAAATGCAGACAGTACTCGATCTCATCTACCAAAATATCGACTATGCGGGGCAGATCCTCCTGATTTTTGTTGGCGGCGTCATGGTGGTGCAGGGCTCGATCACCATAGGAACGTTTTATGCCTTCTACAACCTTCTCAATATGCTCATTTACCCTATTTTGGACATTCCGAACGTCTTCGTATCGGGCAAGCGCGCGTTTGTCAATATCGACAGACTTGAGGAGCTCAAGGATTTTGATGTCCCTGCCAAAAAGAGCGACGCTGTACATCTAGACAGATTTGAGAAGCTCGAATTGGCAAATGTGAGCTTTACGTATGAAGGCAGAGACCGACCAGCCGTGGATAAGGTTTCGTTCGAACTGAAACGAGGTGAGAGACTTCTTGTGATTGGACCGGTGGGTTCGGGCAAATCGACGCTCGCCAAAATCATAGCGGGGTTGTTGCCCGCGGCGGAAGGCCAGGTACTCGTCAATGGCATTCCTTTGGGGGAAATTGACCCTGCGGACTGGTCCCGGCTTGTGGGGTACGTGCCACAAGAGGCGCTGCTTTTCTCCGGAACCATTGAGGACAACATTGCGTTTGGCACCACAAGTTTTCCGCCGGCAATCGGGCGCGAGGAGCTTTGGGATTATCTGGACACAGCACAAATCTCCGCTGAAGTTCAGGACTTTCCACTTAAAGAGAAGACTTTGCTGGGTCAGCGGGGCGTGAGCGTTTCAGGCGGTCAGAAGCAGCGGCTTGCGATCGCTCGGGCTTTGGCTCGTAAGCCACAAGTTGTCGTTTTTGACGACATGACGGCGAGCCTGGACACCAAGAACGAGGAAAGGTTGTGGCAAGCATTGGGCGGGCGCGACAAAACGATCATCGCCGTTTCTCACCGGCTTTCCAGCATTCAATATGTGGACAAGGTGCTTTTCCTCAAGGATGGGCGAGTTGCAGGATTTGGGAGCCATGAAGCGCTTCTGTCCGAGAATACCGCATATTGTGAATTTGTCGCCTCCCACTTAAGGCTAAGAACATCGATTTCCGCTTGACAAAAGCCCCCGAAATGACAAATTCTATTAATTTGTTACTTTGGACTTAAAAATGAACAAAAAACACAGACTTCCTGCTATGGAGTCGCGCGACTTTCGCCTGTGGTTTGTTGGACAAGGCGTTTCCGTAATTGGAACTTGGCTACAAAACACAGGGCAGGCGTGGCTTGTACTAAAGATTACGAACTCACCGACTAAGTTGGGGCTTTTGACTGCAGTACAGTACATACCAACACTTGTGTTGGCCCTTTTTATAGGGCCTTTTGTCGATACATACCCGAAGAGGACCATCCTTTTGTGGACCCAGTCTTTATTTGCGGTCGCAGCCGCGGCTTTGGCTGCTGTTTCGTTTATGGGCAGTGAACAGTATTGGGTAATTATGCTCATCTCGCTCCTTACGGGCATCGTGACGGCAGTGGATTGGCCGGCGCGGCAGGCGTTTGTTTCCGAGCAGGTGCTGGATAAGGCGGCGGTGACCAACGCGGTTGCGCTCAACAACACGCTTTTCAACATTGCGAGAGTTATCGGGCCCGCGCTGGGTGGAGTTCTCATCGCGGCAGTCGGTATCCCTTGGACTTTTGCCCTCAACGCGCTGAGTTTTATCGCAGTCATTGCAAGTCTTGTCATGATGGAGGCAGGGCGTACTCCTGTAAGGGCCGAGCGATCCGACATGAAAACCGAAGTAGTGGGAGGCATAAAGTACATCCGCGACAATCCTGCCATCATGAGTTTGCTTGCGATTGTTGGGTTTTTAAGCCTTTTTGTGTTGAACTTTAACGTGACAGTGCCGAGTTTTTCCAAGATCGCTCTGGGAATGGGCTCAGACGCGTATGGTGGCCTGATGGCGGTGATGGGTGCGGGAGCACTTGCGGCGGGGCTGATGGTCGCGTTTGGTGGAGACAAGGTTGAGCCAAAACCTGCTTTTGTCTATGCTGCCGGCTTTATTCTGTGCATAGGAACCATCCTGGTAGGCGTGCAGCGCAACCTTATTCTGTCTGGGCTTTTCCTGGCGGTGTGTGGTTTTGGCATGTCGTTACTTACGACAATGTGCAATACCTCGGTGCAAATGCAGTCTTCGGACAAGATGCGTGGCATGGTGATGTCGGTCTATAACCTTGTATTTGTTGGTGTAACACCATTCGGCTCGCTCTATTCTGGTTTGATTGCCGATTGGTTGGACACAGGCTGGGCTTTTACGTTAAGTGGCATCCTCGGAGTGGCGTTTTTGCTCTATATGCGAATTTTCGTTACACCAAAAAGTTTTAAAGGAATAGAATCTTTTGTACGGCCGCGTGTGTCAGAACCAGACAACAGCAAAAGTTGCAGCAGCTTAACACCCAAAAAGAGCGCGTGACACCCAAAAAGAGCGCGTGAGTCATGGCCCAAAAAGACGGGCCAGCTTCCTTTAAGCTATCATGTCCTACATGGACTATAACCTTCGGTCAGCTGACCCAGCTTGAAGAAACTCGCTTAAGTTAAAATTATGCCTGCTCGCGAATCGTGTTCCTTGAAAGCAGGTTCTTGAGCACGGTCGCAGGTGAATCGAACCGCCCGAGCAGAATCATGGCGGCGATTATGTAGGGCTTGTAGCTCGCCTCTCGGTATGTGTCGTCGCGGTAGCGATCGAACACGCTTGAGGCAACTTCGCCTGCTGCACAGGAAACGCCAGTAATATCGGCCGGCAGGCAGTGCATGTAAAGCGCTTTACCATTGCGAGTTAGCTTCATCTTTTCTTCTGTGCATTCCCAGTCTTTGAATTTTGCATTGTTGGCGAGGGCAGATTTCTCAAGTTCTTTCAATCCAGCCTGGTCTCCATTGTGCAAAAGCGGAACGCGCTTGAGCATGACGTCGTAAGGCGCCCAGCTCTTGGGGTAGACGATGTCTGCATCTTTAAAAGCTTCGTCCATGGAGTGTGTAATGCTGAGCTTGCCGCCGGACTCCTTGGCCTGTTTTTGGGAGAGAGCGACCACTTCGGGGATGAGGTCATAGCCTTCAGGGTAGGCGAGGGATATGTCCATGCCAAACCTGCTCGCAAGCCCGATAATCCCCTGAGGGACAGAGAGCGGCTTGCCATAGGAAGGCGAATAAGCCCAGGTCATGGCGATTTTTTTGCCCTTGAGCCCGTCTTTGCCGCCAAAATAATGCACCAGGTGCAAAAAGTCAGCCATAGACTGAGTTGGGTGATCGATGTCCGATTGAAGATTGACAACGGTCGGTCTTGCGGGCAGAACACCTGCAGCAACGCCCTGATCCAGTGATCTTGCCACTTCCCTCTGGTATTTGTCGCCTTCGCCCAAATACATGTCATCGCGAATACCAATGGCTTCGGACAGGAAGCTAATCATGTTGGCGGTCTCGCGGACCGTCTCGCCGTGGGCAACCTGACTCTTCCCCTCGTCCAAGTCCTGCACATAAAGACCGAGCAAGTTGCAGGCAGAAGAGTAGGAGAACCGAGTCCTCGTAGAATTGTCTCTGAAATTGGAAACCGCAATCCCTGAATCCCAAATCCTCGGGCTGATATTGTTCTCGCGCATCGCGCGCAGAATGTCTGCAACGAGGAATGTGGCGTCAATCTCGTCGCTCGTCTTCTCCCAGGTGAGCAAGAAATCTTTGTCTTTCATATCGATTTTTTTCTGCGAGAGTTCTTCGATCAACCGTACAATACCCTGCTTGTCCATCTGCTTCTCCTTTTCTTTTTTGGGGACCCCTGATTTATTGTCCTTTTGCTTCAAGTGTACCGAGGGCCTTTAGAATCTTTTCTGGCGTAAAGGGCCACTCTCTTATCCACACGCCGACGGCGTCATGAATTGCGATCGCAAGGGCCGGTGCAGCTCCGTTTACCGATATCTCCGACACACTCTTGGCGCCAAAAGGCCCAACTTCGTCGGCGACCGGCATAAGCTCGACATGGAAGTCTTCCGGCACTTCCGCGATAGTGGGAATCTTGTAATCGAGGAAATTGGGGTTGAGACAATGGCCTTTCTCGTCGTAAATCATTTCCTCATAAAGCGAATGGCCAATAGACTTGAGAACAGCGCCATAGATCTGGCCTTTTGCGAGGGCCGGGTTGATGGGCGTGCCACAGTCCTGATAGGCATGATAGCGCTGGACAATCACCTGGCCGGAGCGCTTATTGACTGCAACTTGAGCAAAATGTGCACCGTAGGGGAAAGCCGCGTGGTCAGTCTTGAACGAACCAAAGCCGACAAGCTCGGCGTGCCCTTCGCCCTGGGCTGAGCGTATGCCCAGGTCTTTGAGTGTCAAAGAGCCATGCTTGCCTTGTACAGTGCCAGGATAGACGAGCTGTAGGTCGTCCACTGGCTCATTGAGCATGACGGCTGCGGCCGCCAGGACCTTCTTTCGGAGATCTTGTGCTGCATTCAGCGCGGCGCCACCCGAGAAATAGGTACCGGAAGAAGCGTAGGCACCCTTGTCAAAAGGTGTGGCGTCAGTATCGCCGGAAACGACGGCGACATCCGCGATGTCCACGCACAAAGTTTCTGCAGCGATCTTTGCGGTGACCGTGTCCAGGCCGGTACCGAGGTCGGCGCCGCCTGAGAGCATAAGGAGGGTGCCATCGGTGAGGAGCCTGAGCTGCGCGTTGGCCGCATCGAGGCTAGGCAAACCGGAACCCTGTTGGATAATTACCACTCCACGGCCAATAGCCCAGTCCGGCCCGGGCGCCGCAGGTTTCGGCGCGTCCCAGCCAAAGTTCTGCCTGCCGCGCTCCAGCATGTCGCCAAGGCCGCAAGTGCCGAGCGTCACTGCGGCGCCCGCCCTGCCTTCGCCAAGGCTTTTGAGTATTTCTATGGTCGAACCGGATCGAACGCGGTTTTTCTCTATCATTGCGAGCTGGTCCATGCCCAGCGCGTCAGCCATTTCGGCAAGCGCCATCTGCAGGGCAAAGGACCCCTTTGGCCCACCGTAGCCCTGGTAGGCGCCGGCCGGCGACAAGTTCGTGTACCAGGACTTCACCTCGAACCGCGCATTGTCGCACAAGAGAAGCGGCAGACTCTTGGAAATCGCATTCATGGGCACGGTGAGGCAGTGTTGCCCGTACGGTCCCGTGTCTGCGTCCAACTTCATCGAAATAGCAGTGAGCTTCCCGTCCTTTTTTGCGCCCATTTTGATTGTGAACTGCATGGGATGCCGCGTCCTGCTTGCGATAAACTCCTCTTCCCGTGTGTAGCGGAAAAACACCGGCCTGCCTGTAATCCAAGCCATGTAACCTGCCACGTCCTCCAGCACGATATCCTGCTTGGCACCAAAGCCGCCGCCGACGCGCTCCTTTATGACATGGACCTTGTTCTCCGGAATACCGATAGCATGAGCCACGATACGGCGCACATGCATCGGCACCTGGGTAGAGGCGCGCATCACGAGCCTGCCCGACTCCACATATGCAAAGACCTCGTGCGGTTCAAGCGGCGTGCATTGGACCCGGTCCGTCTTGTACGTGCGCTCAATGACAACATCCGCCTCGGCAAACCCTTTTTCGAGGTCGCCGATACCATCTGCAGCGCTTGCGGCCAGGTTTCGGTGTGGGTCTGCATGAATCGAAAACTGATACTGAATGGGATCATCTCGATCGTCCACACCTTCCTGCAGTGCCACTGGAGTGGTATCCGAAGCAAAAGACACAGGACCAGCGTGCACAATGGGACCGCCATGGCGCATTCCGGCTTCTTGCGCCGCTTCGATGCTCAAAACTGGCTCCAAGACCTCATATTCAACTTTGATCTTGCCAAGCGCTTCCTCGGCCGCGGCCTTGGTTTCGGCCAGCACCGCTGCCACCCTGTCCCCGACATGCCTCACTTTACGTGGGAACATTCGCTGATCATAGGGAGAAGCTTCCGGGAAAGTTTGCCCTGCCGTCGTGTAAATCGTATCAGGGCAGTTTTCGTGTGTTACGATGGCGACCACACCTGGCACTGCCTTCGCTTCCGAAACGTCGATAGACTTGATCCACGCATGAGCATAGGGGCTGCCCAGCATTTTGAGGTAGCAGGTATCCGCTGGAACCTTGTCCTCGACATACGATTTTTCGCCCCGAACCAGGAATTCCGCATCGACTTTTTCTCTGTCTTTCCCGATATGGCGCAGATCTGGCCGAAAATCTTCAAACTCCGGTAATGCATACTCGGGATCCGCAAGCCTGCGGGCTGCTAAATTGACAGCCTCAAAATACTGTTCATAACCCGTACAGCGGCATAGAGTGCCGGAAAGCGCATCCCTCACCTCGTCTTTAGTGGGATTGGAACTGCGCGCCAAGAGCTCGCGAATCGAAAGTACCACAGCAGGTGTGCAATACCCACACTGCACACAGGAAGTATCGATGAGCGCCCTCTGGATTGTGCGCATCACAGGGTCGTTTCTGTAGTTCTCGAGCGTGACAATGGAATGACCTTCAGCATCGCAGACAGAAAGCATACAGGAATTGATAAGCCGCCCGTCGAACAGAACCGCACAAAGGCCGCAGGTGCCCTCTCCGTCGCAGCCATCGCGGACCGTGATGATTCCGTTGCGCCTTAGCAGGTCTTTGAGATTCTCGCCTTGCTGGCATTCAAGGCTGACTTTCTTCTGGTTGAGGGTAAAGTTTACGAGCATGAGCCTGCCTCCATTGTGGCCGACGCACTGCCACCCACCAAGGATGTCAAAAGATCGGCAAAAAGAGCCGCGCCGCGCTGGCGCTTATACGCCTCGCTTCCGCGCACGTCGCTGATCGGTTTGAGGAAGGGCGCAACATCCCGCTCTATTTCGGCAGACTGTGGCACTTTTTGCCCTTCGAAAAGCCTTTCGATCTCAGTAAAGCGCCGGCAGGTCGGCCCCATGCCGCCAAAGGCTACGCGTAGATCTTTTAGCCTCCTGTCAGCCGAAACTTGCGCACATACGGCACAGGTCACGACAGAAATATCCACTCCCACGCGGCCAAAGTGACCAAAAGCGGTCTTCCGGCCATCCATGGAAGGAATAAGCACCTCAGACACAATGCCTCGATCTTCCACGCTGAGCTTACTCCAATCCTCAGACGCCACCGGCTCCATGTCGACACGCGTATAAAGCGCGCCAGACACAAGAAAGAACGGAATCAGGCTCGAACTGGACTTGTCTGCGCCGATATTGCCGCCCACTGTCGCCCTGTTGCGTATGTTGCGGTTGCCCATGGACAGGGCAGCGTCGCGCAGGGCCGCGGGGAGCCACTGTGCTTCCAGAATGTCGGTAAATGTCGTGTTGGCGCCAAGCGCAATTTGGCCGTCGCGCGACGCTGCCCCCTGCGGCAAGAGCCCCGAGAGCGACACTAAGGTCATACCCTGTTTTTCGAACTGAGATGAGAGCAGATAGGTGCCCCCCGCTAACAGCCGCGCGTCGCCGCGTGAGCGCAAAAGCACGAGCGCCTCTTCGGCGGACTTTGGCCTCAAATATTCCTTCACCATGGAATACCTCGAATTTCTTTAAAGAATCCCCGCGGCGGCATAGAGCCGCCTCGCCGCCTTTTCGGCGTTGGCGCGAATGGTTTCTTCGTCCGCGTTCACAAGTCGGCCACCGCTTACCACGCTCTTGCCGTTGACAATGAGATGGTCGACGCCATGGTTGTAGCCTGAGAACACAAGCGCAGCTACAGGATCGGACAGAGCTCCTGCGTACTCAAGCTTCATGACATCGAAAAGTGCGAGATCGGCAATAGCCCCTTCTGTTAGAGTGCCAAGCTCGTCGTAACCCAAGAGTTGGGCACCACCTTTTGTGGCAATGGAGAGCACTTCGCGGGCCGTAATTCCGTGCGAGTCATACTTAATTCTTTGTAGCATAAGCGCTTGCCTTGCTTCTCCGAGCATATCGGAAGAGTCGTTGGAAGCAGAGCCGTCCACGGCGAGCCCCACCGGTACACCCTTATCGAGCATTTCCCGTATGCGGGCTATACCAGAGCCGAGGCGCGCGTTGGACGAAGGACAATGTGCAACGCCGGTTTTGGTCTTAGCCAGCAGGTCCAACTCTTCGTCATTGAACCAAATTCCGTGCGCATACCAGACGTCCGGACCGATAAGGCCGCAATCTTCCATAAGCCTCAAAGGACGCCTGCCGTACATTTCAATGCAGTAGTCGTTTTCGTCGCTTGTTTCTGCAAGGTGCGTGTGGAGCCGGACGCCATATTTCCGTCCAAGTTCAGCCGTGCGCTTCATCAGGTCTTCGGTTACGGAGAATGGCGAACACGGCGCCAGGCTCACCTTGTGCATGGCGTCCGGAGCGTCGTCGTGGAAAGCGAGAATAGTGGCCTCGCTGTGCGCAAGGATGGTGTCCTCGTCCTGGACTGTCGAATCGGGAGGAAGTCCGCCGTCCTTTTTGGAGCGACTCATAGACCCGCGCGTCGGTGCAAACCGAAGCCCAAGATCGTCCGCAGCCTTAAATTGTAGGCTTGGAATATCTCCTGAGAAGTTTGCAGGATACAGGTAGTGGTGGTCGGTGCTCAAAGTACAGCCAGTCTTGGCAAGCTCCGCAAGGGCCAGCATGCTGGACCAGTACACTGCTTCAGGATCGAGATATTTCCATATATCATAAAGATAAGTGAGCCAGTCGAAGAGTTTGGCGTCCTGAGCGCCGGGCAGGTTTCTTGTCAGCGTCTGATAAAAGTGGTGATGTGTGTTGACAAGGCCTGGCAACACCACATGCCTGGAAGCATCGATAACTTGAGCCTCGGCTGGGATTTCCAGATTAGAGCCAATCTTTTCTATTCTGTTCCCATCTATGAGAATATCTACATCATGCAGATCGACGCTGCCCTTTTCGCCAGTCATGACGCAGAAGCAGTTTTTAAGCACTATCAACGTAAAACCTCCGCGTTAAAGTCCTCGATGAGTTCGTCCAGAGCCCCAACCTGATTGTGCAAATCTCCCCAGTACGAGCGGTAGTCGTCCCACTGAGCGCGCAGTTCCGCTATTGGCTTGTCTCGCTGCTCAACCCACGTAAAGTACTTGAGGTTATGGATACGCCGCTTGTCGACCTGCGAAAGTTCCATGACATGGTCCACTTCAATACCCGCAAGCCTATCCAGGTCGCGGTCCGCCTGGCGCTGGTCGTAAGGCCCGCGCTCAGCAGTAAGCTCTGCAAGGCGAGACTGGTACATCACCATGGAATCGGTGAACATGGTAAACACGACGTCGTTCTCGCCAAGCTCATAGTATTTGGCCATTTTAATAGCTCCGATAAGGTTGCCGACCGACGAAATGCCCATCCACTCGAGCTTGTCCACGACTGCCTGCGGTACGCCGTTCTCAAGAAGGGCCTTCTTACCGGCCGGTTCGTTAAAGAGCCTTATAAAGCGCATTGGAAGCTCGTCGTCTACGCCGATTGCAGCGTCGGTGTCCCGTACATTGTGAATCCAAGGAATATGCTTGTCGCCAATACCCTCGATGCGGTGATCGCCAAAGCCATTCTCCAGAATGGTGGGGCACTGCAGAGCCTCGGCAACGGCTACGCGGCAACCCGGGAAGTGCTCGCGCAGGTAAGAGCCCGAACCGAGCGTACCCGCGGAACCAGAGGAGAGTACGACGCCGGACAGATGGTCGTTGGGGCCGGCAACTTGACCAAAGACCTCAGCCATGGCTGGACCTGTGACCTGGTAGTGCCAGAGGTGGTTTGGCAGCTGATCAAATTGGTTGAAAATGACCGCGTCAGGCCTTGTCTTTTCCAGTTCGGCACATTTGTCGAAGATTTCCTTTACATTGGACTCGCATCCTGGTGTGGCGATGACCTCGTCGGCCATGGTTTTTAGCCAGTCGAAACGCTCCTGGCTCATGCCTGCAGGCAGAATCGCTATGCTGGGGCAGGAGAGGAGCTTGGAGATGTAGGCGCCGCCACGGCAATAGTTGCCGGTAGAAGGCCAAACCGCCTTTTTCGTTGTGGGATCAAAGCGACCTGTCACGAGTTCCGGGGCAAGGCAGGCGTACGCAGCGCCGACTTTGTGCGCGCCGGTGGGGAACCACTTTCCGACAAGACCTATGATTCGAGCCTTGCAGCCGGTGATAGAGGATGGCAGCTCGATAAAGTTGACGTCGCCGAACTTTCCGCCTTTTTCTTTGGGTTCGTTATGCCAGTTGACGCGGAAGAGGTTTCTCGGATGCACATCCCATAGGCCGATGCCGCCCAACTCTGCCTTGATGGATTCAGGAATTAGGGAAGGGTCTCGCATTTGGGCGAAGGTGGGCAATACAATGCCTTTTTCCTTGCATCGTTCAATATTTTTCTTTCTTGCGGCTTCGTTCACGTTCAAATCGATCATAGGTTACTCCTTAAAAAATTATTATACTTTGACTTTCGTATCTAGGCCAAGAGCGGCTTGTGCTCCCTTTATGTCTTTGAGCCCCGAACCGGTGAGCATAACGACAACGGACTCGTCATGCGGAATTCGATCGCGGACTTTGAGGAAGCAGGCGAAAGCGCAGGCGCTCGAAGGTTCGGCAAAAAGCCCCGACTGCGAAGAAAGCATCCGTTGGGCTGTCAAGATTTCTGGATCACTCGCCGTAACGCCTTGGGCGTCGTAGTGCTGCAGCTTTGCAAGAACAAAACTGCCATTGCGGGGCACGTCTACGGAAATGGAATCGGCCACCGTGTTGGAAGGGCGAGGCTCAAAAACTCCGTTCCGCATGGCTCGAACTATGGCACTTGAACCCTCGGCCTGTGCAACCCAGAACCTGGGCAGCTTTTCGATTCTTCCAAGTTTCAAAAGGTCCTCAAAACCCTTGATGACACCTGCCAGAATTACACCATCGCCTGTGGGAACGAAAATATTGTCAGGGCATCCAATCTCGCTCGCTATTTCGAAGCTGGAAGTCTTTTTGCCCTCGATAGTGAGCGGGTTATATGCGGTGTTGCGGGAAAGCACGCCAGTCTCCTCTGAGTAAGCGATGGACTGGTCGAAGGCGACGTCATAGGTGCCGTCTACCTCTTTTAGGGTTGCGCCATACTGCAAGACCTGGATCCGTTTGGCTATTGGAGCGGTTTTAGGTAAAAAAACCGTCACTTTGAGCCCCGCTGCGGCGCCCACACAGGCCATACTCGATGCGGCGTTGCCTGTTGAAGCAAGGGCCACTTCGTTTACGCCGAACTTGCGGGCAAAAGCGGCCACAAGCCAACTTGCCCGGTCCTTGTAGGAGCCAGAAGGGTTGCAGGTGTCGTCTTTTAGAAAGAGCTTGGGAAAACCAAGGTCCTTCTGTAGACGTTCGGGCGCCCAAAGCGGCGTTTCACCGACTGGAATTTTAGGAAAGTATTCATGTTCGATAGGAAGCGGTATTTCATCCCTGCGGTTGTTTCCCCCTTCACTGTCGCCTTCCCACACACATTCCAGCACTCCCTGTAACGGGACGCCTGGCCTATTGCGCGAGGCACAATGATCGCACAGGTAGCGGCCAGGCTCGATTTTGTATTCTGCGCCGCACTGCGGGCAGCGATAAAACCAGCGCCTCATTTTTGTCCGCTCAACGCATAGGGTAGGGCAGCATAGAAGGCGGAGCAGATCTCGAGGTCGTCCACGCGCGTGATCTCGTTAGGTGCATGTGCCTGATCTTCGTCGCCGGGGCCAAAACCGATACAGGGTATTTGGTGACGGCCACAGATAGCCACGCAGTTTGTGGAGAATGTCCACTTATCTACGATGGGCTTCTTGCCAAAAAGACCTTCGTAGGCCTCGACGCCAGAACGGACGAGTTCGTGATCCTGTGGAATTTTCCAGGTGGGGAAGTACAGCTCCTGTGGGTAGACAAGGCCTGTGTAGGCCGCTTGTCGATACTCGGGCATTTTGACCGTGAAATTATTGACGCCGGCATTGCGCAAGGCTTCCTCCACTTGTGCAATGGCCATCTTGTCGTTCTCACCCCAGGTGAGGCGGCGGTCGCAGTAGAGCATGGCCTGGTCAGGTACGGCGCACTGGCTTGGCCCCTGCACCTTGATCTGTGACACCGTGATAGTACCCTTGCCGAGGAAATTGTCGTCGTCCGGCTTGAGCTCGGTGTTGAGTTTTTCTATGGCGAGGGCAGCACGAGCGGCTTTGTACGCGGCACTGTCACCCCGCTCGGGTGCAGAACCGTGGCAGGATCGGCCCTTAATATCGATTTGGATTTCCATGCGTCCGCGATGTCCACGATAAAGCCGGCAGGATGTTGGTTCTGTCGAAACCACAAAATCTGGGACGAAGTGTTCTTCTTCGATGAGATACTTCCAGCAGAGTCCGTCGCAATCCTCTTCCATAACAGTAAATGAGAACCAGACGGTGTAGTCGCCCTCGTAGGCCATGTCCTTGAGGATCCTGGCCGCAGTGATCATGGACGCAGCGCCGCCAAGCTGGTCGGAAGCGCCTCTTCCATATACGAGGCCGTCTTTGATGAGGCCAGAGTGGGGTGGGGTTACCCATTGAGCAGGGTCGCCAACGCCTACCGTGTCTATATGAGCGTCAAAGACGAGCTTTTTCTTGCCATTGCCGACGCGGCCCAAAAGCGAGCCAAGACCATCGGTGTGCACGTCTTCCATGCCGGCTTCCCTGCAGAGGCGCGAAAGGAGTTCGACGCGGTTTTTCTCTGTGGAACTAAAACCTGGTACTTGAATGATAGCGCTCAGGTTTTTGGCCGTATAATCCCTATAAAGTTTTGCCTTTTCTATAATTAGATTCTTGTCCATGGATATCTCCTCTTGTTTCGATATTCTTGTCACAACGTTATCTTAAGTGTCTTTTTTATCTCATTCGGTCCCAGAGCCGTCTTGCCTGTTCTCTTGCCAAAGCCTGCATTCGCTCGTTGTCGAACTGGGCCACACGATCCTTAATGCGGACATTGCCGTTCACAACCACGCTTCGGACGCTACGCGCGTTAAGGCCATAGGCAAGGTGCCCTGCGAGCGTAGCTGCGGTGAGCGGGGTGGGTGGGTCGTAGTCCCAGAGCACGAGGTCGGCTGGGCACCCTGCCTCGACCTTGCCGAAACCGAAGGTGGCCTGTGTGCCCTCTGTTGCCTCTGTAGCTTGCGCGACTGATCCATCAGCGAAGTCTTGAGAAAAGTAGCGTTCCATAAGGCGATTCCCACGATCCAGGCAGGCGAGAAAGTTGTCTGGCCACCACGGGCCACCGCTTTCCCTGTGCCGGAACACCGCAAACTTGAATTCTTCGAGCATATCGGAGTTCATGCCGTCGGTACCGAGCACGACGTTCTTGTACTCGGTAAGCAGGTTATTGTAGCCGACACTGTTATTCATGTTGGAACGGGCGTTATGGGCAAGGAAGACGTCGCGCGCGTTGAGGGTTTCGACTTCGGAGCGGGAAAGCCACACACCATGGCCGATTATGCCTTTTGGGGTGAGGGCGCCGACGCGGTCAAGGCGCTCTACAAGGTCCATTTGGTAGCGGTTGTGGGAGTCTGCAGCATCGAATTTGTCTTCAGCGAGGTGCATGTGGATGCCGCGGCCAGTGGACTTGACCGCGTCGGCCATAGCGGCAAGCGTCTCGTCGCCGACCGTAAAGCCCGCGTGGCCTCCAATGGCGGCGTCGACGAGGGGCCGGCGGCCTTGGGCGCGCGCCGCGTCTATTTCCCTGGCAAACCGCACATTCTCGGCAAGGCCGGCGCGCGCGCCTGCCATGCCGTTGCGCTCGGTAGTCTCGTAACACAAGATGCCCCTAAGGCCCACTTCCTCGTAAGCCTCCCTGATAACGGAGAGGCTCCCGTCTATTGCTTGGGGCCCGGCATGATGATCTACAAGCGAGGTCACTCCGCAAAAAAGCGCTTCCGAACAACCGGCAAGGGCGCTGGCTTTGAGTATCGGCAAGTCGATTGCCATATCGAGGCGCCACCACAGGTGCTGCAGAATTTGGACAAAATCTTTGGAAGGAGCGATCGGCACATCGATTCCACGCGCCAAGGCCGAGTAGATGTGAGTGTGAGCGCACACAAGTCCTGGCGAAAGATAGCCGCCAGAACCAACCTTCTGTGCATTAGGAAATTCTTGTGCCAAGTTCTTTCCAACTTTTGCGACTGTCCCAGCACGAGAGCCACCTTCTTCAGGCCCATACGCAACGACATCGACAGGTTCAGAGACCGCCGGCGGGTTAAACGACAGCACTTTGACATTTTCAAAAAGTATCATCGCTGTTCCTCCACGAGATAGAAGTGATGCCTAAAGACTTCTCTTGCAAGCGCGATCATGTTCTTAGCGGCCGGAATCGAGGCAGCTCCATTCCAGGAAGCATAATCCAGGGTCATGACTGCTCCACCAGGGGTAAGCCTCAGCGCAAGGCCTACAGGTTCGCGCGCCGCAAAAACAAAGGCAAAACCAGCGTTGGCCGATACCTTGAGATCTTCGATATTGTCAAAGAGAGTGGGTTTGCCATGGAAAGGCTCACCTTCATAAGGGCAGAAAAGCCCACAGTTGCCGCACTCATTGCAGAGTCGGTCAATATGAAGGATCTGTGCTCCTTGTGCAAAGGGCAATCCTGTCTCCAGGTAAAGATTGGCTCTATTCGGACATACCTCTACACAGCGCAAACACGCTGAGTCGCAGGAAAGACAGCGCTCCGCTTCCCGGGATGCAAAATCTGGATCGTCAAAAGGCAGGGAAGAAATCATCTCTCCGCGTCTTGCAAGCTTTGCCCTGTCAATGGGAGCCGGGATGTAGTCCGAAGTTGGAGCCGCAATGCCGGCTTTTGCAAGGATGGCCATGGCTGCTTTGCGCCCATCCGCCTCTGCAGCGATAATGGAAGCAGGGCCACGTCGGGCATCGCCGCCTACATAAACGCCAGGGACGTTCGTTTCCATCGTCTCCATATCTACCGCAGGAAGGCCATTCTTCTCAAGTTTAACGCCGAGCTTTTCCAGATTTTCGAGTTCTGGTTCTTCACCGATGGCCGCTACCACGAGGTCGCAAGGTACTTCGATAGTTTTGTCAGTGGGCACAGGTTTTCGGCGACCGGAAGCGTCTTTCTCACCCAAAGCCATTGTGCGCAGAACGAGAACCCCAGGTTTGGCCGCCTCGGGCAGCGTAAGTTCCAGGAGGCCTTTAGATTCTGCCAAGGCGGTTTCCAACTCCTCCCGGTCCGCAGGCATTTCTTTTCTCGTTCTGCGATAGGAAAGAACGACGGACTCGATGGAAGGGAGCCTGGCCGCAACCCGTACCGCATCGCAGGCGGTGTTGCCTCCGCCCGCCACTACGACATTTTTGACTCCCTCAAAAACTTTGCCAACCACATCGCTACCTGAATCGAGCGCCATATTGAAGCGGTGCAAGAACTCAAGCGCGTCTATGACTTCGCAGCCGGAGCCTTCCAGTTTGAGAGATTTGGACTTGCTGGCGCCGGTACCAAAGAAGAAGCTTGTAAAGCCCTCGTTTTTTAGTGACTCGAGCGACGGTGCGGGCTTGCCAGTGACAAAGTTCACGCCCAAGGCCCGCACGCGGTCTATGTCCTCTGCGAGTTCCTTGTGTTCGATTCTGAATCGTGGGATGACGACACTAGGGACACCACCAATAATTGGTTCTTGTTCATAAACTGTTACGGGGTAACCAGAGAGAGCAAGATAATATGCACAGGCCAAACCTGCCGGACCTGCGCCGATCACAGCAGTTTTGCCAAGGCCTGTTTTGGCAGCGCCGATCACTTGGGCAGGAAGTTTTGCCGCCCGAGCGGCGCTCAGTTTGACATCCCTGATTCTGACAGGGCCCTCGTAGTCCACACGTGAGCAGTGCTCTTGGCAGACATGGTCGCAGAGGACACCGGTTGTGTGCGCAAGCGGGTTATCGGACAGGATTGTGGCCAAGGCTTGCTCGCCGTTGCCCTCACCCTGCGACGCGATATACGCCGGCACCTTCTGGTTCACCGGGCACGCCTCGATGCACGGCGCCGCAAAACAGTCGAAAAGCGGCAACTTGCGCGCGATGGACGCGGTGCCGGCCTTCCAGTCCTGCCGGTACTGAGGCGCCGCGAGCGCTGCATCCGCCACCTGGGCGAGGGCAACGGCGTCCACAGCGTCCGGCATCATGGGCAGGGCGCTTACCACCTGTTTGGCAATCGAACTAAGCCGCAAATAACCACCTGGCTTTAAAATATCAGTCGCCACCGTGAGCGGCCCCAGCCCTGCCTTCACCAAGTCGGCAGCATTCAGCGCGCTCACTCCGCCACAGAAAGAAAACCTCTGCCCAAAGTCCGGCACCGCCTGAGCAAGATTCGCAGCCAGCCGAACCGTAATCGGGAAGAGCGCCCTTCCTGACATATAGCGCTCAGCGCCCGGTAGAACTCCGCCGTTATTCACATTGGCGAGTGTATTGGAAAGCTTGATACCAAAACGCCTCCCGTGCGTGTGAGCCGCCGCGCCAAGATTCTTTATGAGACTCAATGCCTGATCGAACTGCAGATCATGCTCAAAATTTTCACGCTTCAGAATAATCTCGTCCCAACCCAGCCTGTCCAGAATATCGCGCGCGCAGTCGTAGCCTACGAGCGTCGGATTGAGCTTTATGTAAGTGTCAAAGCCCTTTTCTTCGATAAGATAGCGCCCAATTTTCTCGATTTCATCTGGCGGGCAGCCATGCATCGTAGAAAGCGTCACCGAGTGAACCGGCCTGCACGGCATGTGTGAGGCGAGTGTTTTAGCCCTGTCCTGAGCACCTTCTCCAAAGGCGCGGACAAAGTTTTCGCTCCCCACGAAGCTCGAGAGCTCTTCCACAGCCTGTGCCCAATAGGCAGTATTCTCCGGCCGGCACATACCTTCGATAAATGCGTCCACTGTCTCACTCATGATGCCTTCCAGCGTGTAACCGACCGACATGTTAAAGAAAAAGTCGTTCGGTTTGCGCGAGAATAAGTGAGCGAGCAAATTTACCGTGAGCCAGCCATTGATGTACTCTTTTCTGGCATCTTCCAGACTGAGCTCTGTGGACCACTCGACATTGTGCCCCTCATTTCTCGCGTCGATACAGGGCTTTTCGATGTCCAGTTTGTCATTCACCTGTACCGTTTTGAGCTCGAAAACGCGGGCGCCAGAAAGATATGCCGCCACAAGGTTTGGGGCAATCTGTGTATGCGGCCCTGCCGCAGGCCCGACCGGCAGGCTTGCCCTTCCGGACATTACATTGAGACCGAGGCTGTCCACTTCCAGGTCGAACATCTCCTGCGAAACCTCAAAAGGTATCTCGAAAATCGATTTCTTCGCAGCATATTCGCCGGAAATCCTCTGTAAAAGAAGCGGCAGCGAAGTAAACTTCATCACTTTGCTCATGCGTAACCCCATTGAATGAATTTGCCATAGCCGGGCGAGCCTACAATGACTCCGTCCGTAGATACTACCTTAGAAGCCAGTTCCGATGGAACCGATCCAGAAGCGACAAGCCGCCTCGAGCCAAAGACGCAGAAACCACGCACAAAAGTCCCCACCACAGCCCCTGCAAGCCTCATGCCTGCAAAAGGCGTAATATGGCTCTTGCTGTACATCTTGGCCGGGTCAAAAAGTGTTGTGACGTTTGGGTCCACGAGGACGAAATCCGCATCCTTACCCACGGCAATCGACCCCTTGGCCTTATCCAGGCCGAAGCGTTTTGCGGCGCCGCCTGACGTTGCCTCCAAAAACCGCTGGAGCGCCAGCCGCCCCGCGAACAGCCCCTCGGACAGCACATACGGGAAAAGCGT
>JBDKTP010000010.1:0-7099 GCA_039680115.1 Rectinema sp. | reverse complement strand
TGGTGCGCGGTGAAGTTGTCTCATTTCGCATCAATTGTAGAGAAGGAGAACTGTCGTGCCCTGTGGGAGAAAGCGAAAGCTCAAGAAGATAGCGACACATAAGAGAAAGAAGAAGAGAAGACTGAACCGTCACAAGACAAGGGTATCATGAATGTCGCTTGTTCTTTGTAAAAAGACCGCCCGTGAGGGTGGCCTTTTTTTTACTGTCCCCGCGTAACCGCGTAGCCTGTTTTCGGTAGAGCGATCAGATCTTCTCTATGCTGAATCGCGCTATTCCCCGTTACATGCTTGGTCGAAGCTTATTTTGAAAATTGAAACAACCTTTCAAATTCTGGAGAATACACTTGTATTTCTTCTAATCGATGGTATACTCGTTCCCGATGCCTTGTGTAGCCAAGCCTTGAGGGGGAGTCTTAATGCGGAAGCCTGTGCTCGTCATAAACCCAGGATCGACATCGACAAAAGTGGCGGTTTTTGAAGGAGAAGCCTGTCTATTTTCACAGAATATCACACATTCTGCAGAAGAATTGGCACCATTTGCGAATATCGCTTCACAGTTCGATTTTAGATGTAAGACCATACTCCAATTTCTGGCAGAGCATCATTTCGATATTAAGAGCCTGGCCGCAGTCATAGGGCGAGGTGGGATGCTGCATCCAATACCCGGCGGAGTCTACGCGGTCAATGAGGCCATGCGCCAAGATCTGCTCTCCGCCCGATATGGAGAACATGCTTCTAACCTTGGTGGCTTGATTGCGTACGAAATCGCCCAAGATCTGGGTGTGCCGGCATATATCGCAGACCCTGTCGTTGTAGACGAGTTGTGTGACCTTGCCCGTGTTTCGGGGCATAAGCTTTTTAAGCGCGAATCGGTTTTTCATGCGCTCAACCAAAAAGCGGTTGCTAAAAGGTACGCAAAAGAACATGGCAAGAAGTACGAGGAACTTAACCTTATTGTGGCGCATATGGGCGGCGGCGTTTCAGTAGGTTTCCATGATCACGGAAAAGTCGTGGACGTCAATCAGGCATTGACGGGAGAAGGGCCATTTAGCCCGCAGCGGTCGGGAACTTTGCCTGCCGGGGACCTTACAAAGCTTTGTTTTTCCGGGAAGTACACACAAGATCAGGTGATGCGCATGATAAACGGCGAGGGCGGGCTTGTGAGTTTTTTGGGTACCAACGACATGCGCGATGCCGAAAAACTCTATCATGAAGGGGATCCGCAAGGCACCCTGTATTACAAGGCTTTTATCTATCAAGTTGGCAAGGCCATTGGTGCCTTGGCGGCTGCCGCCCATGGCAAGGTGGATGCAATTCTCCTCACGGGAGGAATTGCGTACGGCAAAGATGTCGTCGATGGGATAAACGAGATGTGCTCATTTATCGCTCCTGTAGTGGCGTATCCTGGCGAAAAAGAGCTGGATGCACTGGCCGCTGCCTGCTACGGGGCCTTGTCAGGCGAGACAGAAGTGCAAGAATATACACAAATATTGAATAATACACAAACATTGGATAACACAACGGAGCGTGAGTCGTGAGGTATATTGCAGAGATAATAGAAAAGGCGGTGGAAAAGGGTAGGGTTGTGCTCGCGGTCGCGGCGGCGCAGGAAGCCAATGTTCTGGAGGCGGTGCGCGACGCGTACGACAAAGGCATTGTGCAGCCGATCCTCGTAGGTGAGCCGGAAGCGATAAAGGCCGCCGCGCGCGAGGCGCGCGGCGGGGCAGGCGTCGACATTGCGGGCTTTGAAGTGGTTCCTGCCGCTGACCTCGCAGGCGCCGCCGCGACCGCGGTGCAACTTGTAAAAACAGGGCGTGCCGATATCCTAATGAAGGGCATTTTGGACACCTCAGTCTTACTCAAGGCCGTGCTCAACAAGGAAAAGGGCATTAACGCAGGCTGTCTTGCAAGTCATGTGGCGGTCATGGAAGTCCCAACTTATCACAAACTTCTGGTGGTCACCGATGCAGCTATCAACATAGCGCCGGATCTGCCCGGGTTTGTCGACATTATTGGATCGGCGGTGCGAGTGTCTCAGTCTTTGGGCGTGGAAAAACCCAAGGTTGCATTTCTTGCCGCGGTTGAAAAAGTCAATCCGGACAAAATGCCCTGTACGGTGACCGCTTCTATCCTGACGCAGATGAATAGGCGCGGCCAAATCAGGGGCTGCATCGTCGATGGGCCGCTCGCCTTGGACAATGCTGTAAGTCGTGAGAGCGCGCGCATAAAGCA
This sequence comes from Rectinema sp., assembly GCA_039680115.1. Lineage (GTDB taxonomy): Bacteria > Spirochaetota > Spirochaetia > Treponematales > Rectinemataceae > JAFIHQ01. The sequence goes on along the minus strand of JBDKTP010000010.1, from coordinate 4,867 downwards.
TATCGATTCGGAGGTGGCCGGAGACGCCGACATTTTGGTGGCGCCGGATATCCAGGCAGGGAATATTCTTTATAAGTGCCTGCTGGATATGGCCCAAGCCAAAGGAGCCGCAATCGTGATGGGGGCTGAAAAGCCGGTTGTACTCACGAGCCGCGCAGACAGCGCCGAGACCAAGCTTGCTTCCATAGCGCTTGCTTCCCTTGTTGGACGACAGGCCTGCAATTGACTACGAGTAATGTAATATCGCTTTGAGGAGAGCTTAAGGAGAAAGGAGAGCCAGGATGGCCATTAAAGGAAAACCTGTCATAGACAGGGAAAGATGTAAGGGATGCCTTCTGTGCACCCGCGCTTGTGCAACGCACGTGTTGGCTGCGGATACCACACCCAACTCCTGGGGATACTACCCCTCGTCGGTTGTGGCGCCAGATAAATGTATCGCCTGCGGCAACTGTTATCAGGTTTGCCCTGACGTGGCGATAACCGTCTATAAACTGTAAAGGAGGCCGACATGTCCGAAGAAGTTCGCCTCATGAAAGGCAACGAAGCTATTGGCGAGGCTGCCGTCCGGGCAGGGTGCAAAGCCTACTTTGGGTACCCTATTACGCCGCAGAACGAGCTTACCGCATTTATGGCTGGCCGCATGCTCGATGCCGGCCGAGTCTTTATTCAGGCCGAGAGCGAGCTCGCGGCCATCAATATGGTGTATGGTGCTGCATCGACCGGCGCGCGCGCCATGACCAGCTCCTCCAGCCCCGGCGTCTCCCTCAAACAGGAAGGCATTTCCTACCTCTGCGGCGCCGACCTGCCCTGCGTCATCGTCGATGTCGCGCGCGCCGGTCCCGGCCTTGGCGGTATCTCGCCTGCACAGGGTGACTACTTCCAGGCAACTCGCGGCGGCGGGCATGGAGACTATCACACCATCGTACTCGCCCCCAAAGGCGTCCAGGAAGCAGCCGACCTCATGTATGAGGCATTCCCTATTTCGGAACGCTATCGCATCCCTGTATTGCTCCTCGCGGATGGGCTTATTGGCCAAATGATGGAAGGTGTTGTTTTTAAGGACGAAATCGATCCTGCCAGCCTGCCGCGCAAGGACTACGCCGTTGGGTATCAGTACGAAAATGGCAGGCCCAATCGCCATGTTACGAGTATCAACCTGGTACCGGAAGAACTGGAGGCAATGATCAAGGCGCGCTATGAGCGTTATGCTCAGGTAGAAAAAGAGCTGACGCGCTGGGAAGAGGTTCAGACTGAAGATGCCGACCTCATCCTCGTGGCTTATGGAACATCAGCCAGAGTGAGCCTTGGCGCCCTGCAGCTTGCACGCGAACAGGGACTCAAGGTGGGGCTTTTGCGGCCCATAACGCTGTGGCCTTATCCCTACAAAGCGATAGAGCGTCTTGCCGGCAAGGATCGCCGATTCCTGTCCGTGGAGATGAGCATGGGGCAGATGGTTGAGGATGTGCGTCTTGCCGTCAATGGCAAGAGCCCAGTCGATTTCTTCGGTCGCTGTGGCGGCGTTGTCCCCAGCCAGGAAGAGGTTTTCGCCGAGATAAAGCGAATCTTAGGTGTCGACAAATAAGGAGTTTCAGTATGGAAATAGCATATAGTCATCCCAAAAGCCTTGTTTCGGTGCAATCCAAGTATTGCCCGGGGTGTGGGCATGGCGTCATTCATAGACTTATAGCAGAAGTGATCGACGAAATGGGCCTGCAGACCAAGGCTATAATCACAAACCCGGTTGGATGCGCCATCTGGGCAGATCTTTATTTCGACTTCGACTCCGTGCAGCCGGCACATGGGCGCACCCCTGCCGCAGCTACAGGCGTTAAGCGAATGTTACCGGACCACCTTGTCATCTGCTATCAGGGCGATGGCGACATGGCTGCCATTGGTACAGCCGAGATGATCCACGCTGCAAACCGTGGGGAGAAGTTTACGACAATTTTTGTCAATAACGCAATTTACGGTATGACTGGCGGGCAAATGGCGCCAACAACCCTCGTGGGTCAGGTTGCCACCACAGCGCCTCATGGCCGTGACCCGATTGGCGCCGGCATGGGATATCCCATCAAAGTGTGCGAGTTGCTTTCGTCGCTCGAAGGCACCAAGTACCTGGCTCGAGGTGCCGTCAACAATCCTCTCAATGTCAAAAAAACGAAAAAGTACATTCGCACAGCTTTTGAAGCGCAGATGCGCGGCGAAGGCTTTACGATGGTCGAGGTGCTGTCCCAGTGCCCGACGAACTGGAAGATGACCCCGCTGCAGTCGGTCGAGTGGGTGGAAAAGTCGATGATTCCTTTCTATACGCTTGGTGAGATCAAAAACACGCTGTCCACCGTTCAAGAGACTGGTCCAGGCCAGAAGACCGCAGCCGCGACGCTCGCGGAAAGCAAATAAGGGGGAATAACATGACTGAAAAGACCTTTATGGCTGGTTTCGGCGGTCAGGGAATCATCTCCCTTGGCGAAATGTGGGTGTTCTGTGCTATGAAAGAGGGGCTTCAGGTTACGTTCTTTCCCTTCTATGGCGCGGAAAAGCGTGGTGGCGTTGCACGGGCTTCGGTCATTGTCAGCGACAAAGAAATCGCGAGCCCTGTCGTCACCCAGGCTGATTCTGTAGTCATCATGAACCAGGACTCGGTGCCTATCGCCGAAGAAGTCTGCAAACCTGGCGGGATCATTCTTATCAACTCCAGCCTCGTAAAAACCGATCCGGACCGCAAGGATGCTACAATCATCAAGGTGCCCTGCAATGAGATTGCCGAGCAAATCGGCGACGTGCGTATCGCTAACATGGTTATGATGGGAGCGCTCAGCGTGGCAACCAAGGCGGTGCGGCTCGAGAATCTGGAACCGGTACTCAAGTCCTTCTTCCCCGAAAGCAAGCATGCGCTGATTGGCAAGAATATCGAAGCGGTGCAGGCAGGAAAGAAGGCTGTGGTCCGCTAAAAGTGTGCCACAAGGCCAGCAAGGGCTTAATTCTCCTTTGGGTTTTTGTTTATACTCTGAGTATCGATGGCTAATTCTAGGGCCGGCAAGGTCATTGGCAAAGCGATTGTCCTTATCTTAAAGGCGATCTTCTATATTCACCTTGTCTATATTGTATTTACGTCGACGCTCATCTTTACCTACAAGTTTATTAATCCGCCCTATACGGTCCTTATGACCTATAGGGCTTTAGGTTATGGTTGGAAGCTCGAAAAACCCATTCTAATCTCAATAAAAAAGGTTCCCCCCTACGTTAAGACCATGCTCGTTTCCGTGGAAGATGGAAAGTTCTACGAACACCACGGGATCGACATGGATGCCTTTAAGCGTGCGAGGGAGATTAACGAACGGGTTGGTAAGCCGCTTTATGGCGGCTCTACGTTGACCATGCAGGTTGCAAGGACTTTATTTTTAGTTCCTGAAAAGAGTTATATAAGAAAGTACTTTGAAGTTATTACCGCGCTCGAGCTTGAGCTTTTTTTGCCGAAGGATCGTATTCTCGAGTTGTATTTCAACTATGCCGAATGGGGGAAGGGAATTTTCGGCATTGAAGCGGCTGCGCGGCATTATTATAAGACGAGCGTCACCAACTTGACCCGTGATCAGGCTGCGCGGCTCATCGCGCTCTTGTCTTCCCCGATAAAATATACACCGAGCACGCTCAACAAATCGGGGATTCTGCGCGAACGTTATGCATACCTGAATCGGCGGTTTGTGACGGGTGGCCAAGTGGCGATTGACGAGACAAGGGAGCTTCCCTTGCCGCCTGTTCCGCCTCCAGGAAGTATTGAACCCGGCGTGGATGTGGACGACGAAGCGCAGGGCGAAGAGTCGACGCAGCCCGTTGCTGTAGAATCTCCCGAAGTACCCGGCTCTGAAGATTCAACGCCAAGCCAAGCTGTTACGCCGGCTCTGGATGATGACGGGAGTCCAATGGAGAGTCCGCAGACGCCTGCCGAAGATACGCAAGGTGCACAACCCCAGGGTGCACAACCTGTCGAAAATGGCGAATCCATTTTTTAGGCGCAAGACAATCCGCTTTTTAGGCGCGGGACAGCTTTGTTATGAGCCTGTCCAAGGCATCCGAAAATCGCTTTAGTTCAGCAGCACTGCGAGTTCTAGGGCCGCGCGGCGACTCGTCTGCAAGCCCCAAAAGGCGCAATTCCACTGCGGCATCGCGCAATGAGCGGCGTTCGGCTATTGTCTCCTTACTAAAGATGTCACCGCGATCGTTCAGGACCGCAATATTCCTCGTCACGAGCCGTTCTGCAAAAGGAATATCGCGCGTCAGGACGATGTCGCCCGGGACCGCATTCTGTTCAATAAAATGGTCCGCTGCGTCAGGCCCGGGATCGATATGTGTAAAATACTCAGCCGGTATATCCTTAAGAACGACTGAACCAACGAATCTGAGTGTGTAACGCGGTTGGGGCCGGTCGGGGAGAGTCTGGGACTCGGACGATGCGTGCTGTCCAGGCTGCTCACGGCGTCCGGACAGCGTCTGCCGTTCGGCCTGTCGGACAAGAAGCGCCCGGATTTCCTTGGGAGTGCTATCCGCATCGACCCACAGAGTCATTTTGACCTCCGCATATTGCCGTCCACAGCTGCAGAGTTCTGGGTCGGAACCGACGCGACATAAATGCACGAAGCGCCTTTAATGTCGATGTGGCGATAAGCGTCGACAGCAAAAACGGATTCGCCAGCGTGAAGCATAATATTATAAGTTGTTTTATTATAGTTATTTAATGTATCATCTTCACTCTGGGCATGAAGATGCCCTTCTCCTCTCGTGCAAAAAAGAATTTTGGGTCCGGGTAATTCCAGATTTATCGTGCCAGGATTGCCGCTCGCCTTGGTCTTGCTTGTTTTGCCGCCGA
>JBDKTP010000009.1:0-29472 GCA_039680115.1 Rectinema sp. | reverse complement strand
CAGGTGGAGGGTATACAGAGGTAGGGTTGAAGGGGTTAACGGGCAGTGGGGGGAAGTTACAGGCGCGAGAGGTGCGTGTTGTTGGGCAGGGGTATGCCTATACCGGGACACTCGAGGTGGATTTAGGGAGCCTCGCAGGCAAGCCTCTGATAGAAGCTACTGGTCAGTTCCGGAATGCTGACGCAAGCCCATGTGCCCTAAGCATTGCTCTGCGATACACCGACAAGATCGTGGATGCAAAAGCCGCCATAAACGAGTTCCCGCTTTCGCAGTTACTTGGCGCAGATGTAAGTGGCACGGTAAAGGGGACACTTGAAGCAAAAGGGGAACTGAATTTAGCTATGTTTGAATTGGGCAAACTGAACGTAGGAGCCCTGCCTTTGATAACTTTAAACCTCGACTTGGTGGATGCATTTTATAAAAAGACACCACTTGATGGAACTTTGAATGGTCGTTTGGTCAACGGAGTTCTAGAATTGTCTGTTCCTGGAATTGAGTACGCAGGCACCAGTATAGACAATGTACAGCTCACTACTTCGTTATTGGATGGAAAACTTGGCCTGAAAGGTCGATTAAAGACTAGTCTTGGTCAAACTCCTGTAGAAGCAAGTTTAGTCTTGGACGGATTGCTTCATAGCCCGGAGGGCATCGCGAATTCTACCTTTGACATATCGAAGTACTCGGCGGAATTTAATGGGAAACTTCAAAATATCCGTTATGGTGAAACCTTGACTGATACTTGGGCGTTTTCTGGAAAGTACGAAGCAGGAGACTTTAGTTTTGTGGGCGGACAAGATGCGATGAGCGTAAGTTTGAATAAGGATGGCTCCTTTGAAGCAAAACTTGGTGGCTCGATGCCGATAGCAGCAGCCATTAGAGGGCAACTGTCGAAGGAAAGCATCGATGCGAGAGTCGACGACATCAGTTTGAACTTGTCAACACTCAATCCCTTCTTTTCGGGTCAGGATTTTGCTATCGAAGCAGGGGTGATGCAAGGCAATCTTACTGTAAGTGGAACAGTCGCAAATCCTACACTTAACGGAAGTCTGTACTTAAAAGATGGAGTATTCAGGACCGGGCTTGGTCAGTTTGGTAAGATTGGTCCTTTTAACTTTAGCATAAACATTGCTGATAACCTCATAGTTGTTCCGGATTCGTTCGTACCGTTGGGCAAAGGCGGGATAAATCTTTCTGCACAGGCAAATTTTGAGCAGTGGGCACTGATCGATCCCAAGATAAAAGTCAAAACGTTAGAGGGCAGCGAGCTGCAGGTCACAAGTTCTCTAGGACCCGTCAATTTGGATAAGGTTTTGGCCAAGTTGGATTTGGACTTAAGCTTCGAGAATGGGCTTCTCTCTGTTGGTGGAAACGTCCAGTTGCTTGAAGGGCAAGTGTACACTAATCTTCAGGCATTGGCTGGGATCAACACGACAAGCACCTCAGCCACTGTTTCTGTACCGGAATCTCCTAATGTTGCATCTGAACCCCTGCAATTCCATGCGGACGTAGCACTTACCTTTGGCAAGAAGCTGGAGCTGTATTTCCCTGACCGTAATATTCCTGTGCTGCATGGCTTCTTGGCTCCAAGCAGCAAACTTCAGTTGGGGTACGATAGTGAAAGTCAGTACTACACACTTGACGGGCAAGTCGACTTTAGGTCTGGATACTTCTTCTATTATTTGAGAAACTTCTTCATAAGAAGTGCAAGCATTTACTTTAATGAGGATAGTACCAGATTTAATCCCTTGTTCTCTATCGAAGCAGAATTGCGCGAGTCTTCCGGAAGCTATGGTCTAGTAAAGGTAGCGCTGTCCGCAGACAGGACCCCCTTTGATAATATGCACTTCCGCCTGAGTTCACAGCCAGCAATGACCGAGGCTCAGCTTACGTCCTTTATTTCAGGTGGGGTTTTGTCTACCAATACTGACAGATCTCTAAACCTGGTAGAAACCGCAATTGCGTCTTCTGAGTTTCTTCCTCAGCTGCGGTTCTTGAGTTCTTTTGAACAGAACATACAACGGGCTTTGGGATTGGACATTCTCTTGCTGCGTACGACTTTTATTCAGCGGTGGCTTATGGATATTACGAAGCCTGTGGGTATTCCTTTGGCTACTGATCCACTTGCCCATTATCTCAATCAGACTTCCCTTTTTATGGGGAAATACATAACCGATTCGGCCTTCTTGTATGGCAATTTCATATTTAGAGAGAACCCTCTTGTTAGTTCCTCCCGTTTGCGCCTAGACTCCGAGTTTGGAATAGAGTTGGAAACGCCGTTTGGACTTATGAACTGGAGTATTCTCCCGACTTATCAAAATGGCAAACTTGATATTGGGCAACAGCTTAGCTTGAGCTGGCGTTATGCGTATTGATAGGCATTGACTTGAAACTGATAGGAAAAGGAACTTGTTATGAAACGAACCCTGCTTGTACTTGGTATTAGTGTACTTCTACTTGTCGCTGTTGGTGCTCAAGAGGCGAATCCTGACTGGTTCTGGAATAAGCCCATTGAGTCAGTGCAGTGGGAAGGGCTCAAGAAGGCGAATCGAAATGATTTGGATGGAGTCTTGAGAGGATATATTGGTAAACCCTTTACGGAAGATCTTTGGCTGGAAATTCAAAGCAAACTCTATGAGTTGGACTATTTTGATTCCATCGAACCACAGGCAATTGCGTCGGACAGCGGGACAGATGGCTTGATAATTCGTTTCGTTGTTAAAGAAAAACCTTCAATTCTATCGCTGAAGGTCGACGGCAACAATTCGGTGAGGACGAGCGATGTCTTAGGTGCGGCGTCTTGTAAAGCAGGAGAATTCTATAACCCAGCCAAACTCGATTCGGATGATGCAGCTATTGTGAAATACTACCAAGACAAAGGTTACCCTGATGCAAAAGTGACCCATGAGGTTAAGCCTTCTGCCGACGATCCTGATCTGCTCGAAGTGGTATTTCATGTTTCTGAAGGAGAAAAAGTATCCATTCGGAGCATCAAATTTGTCGGCAACAATGCTATTCCTTCCAACATACTAAAAGGTAAGATGACGCTTAAAGAAAACGGCCTTTTCCAGGATTCCGCATATTCGGACGCGAAACTTGAGGAAAGCAAGACAGCTATTCTTGATCTCTATGCAACGAAAGGATATGTCGATGCACAGATAGTAAATGTCGTTAAAGACTACGAAAAGGACGCTAAAACTGGAAAGAATTGGCTAACTCTTACGATTTCCGTCTCAGAAGGGAAACAATGGACTTTTGGGGGAGTCAATTTTACGGGAAATCAGATTTTCACTACCGAAAAGCTGCAGAGTCTTATCTCTTTGAAGCCAGGAGCAGTCCTTAACTATAAGAAGTTCCAGCAGGATAAGGCAAAAATTGAGGATCTCTACTTCGAATCGGGGTATATTTACAATCAGATTACGTTTACGCCCGTTCGGGACGAAGCTTCTGCAAAAATCTCTTATTCAGTCAACATCGTGGAAATGGGGCGAGCCCATATTGAAAACTTGACCATAAAAGGCAATACAAAAACCAAAGATTATGTGATCAAAAGAGAAATCCCTTTGGAAGAAGGAGATGTCTTCTCTAAGACTAAGGTCATGGACGGACTACGGAATCTCTACAACCTCCAGTATTTCTCTACGGTTGAGCCGGAATTCTACCAAGGGTCTACACAGGATCTTATGGATCTTGTCATCAATGTGGAAGAAATGAGTACAGCCGAAGTCAATTTTGGTGTTACCTTGAGCAGCTTAGGAAAGCAAAATACTTTCCCTCTCTCCGGGTTTGTAAAGTGGAACGATAGAAACCTCGGCGGTACGGGACAGAATCTTCAAACCAACGTGACGCTTTCGCAAACAGAACAGTCGGTCGGGGTTGCGTTGAGCGACTCTTGGCTTTGGGATAAGAGAATCTCAAGAAGTTTGGGACTGAATGTTGGGCATAGCCTTCAAGAAACCGGACAAGACATTGTTGCGCCAATCTATACAGAAGAAGACATACCAGATCCCTTTACAGGATTAGGCTCAGATCTTAACGAATGGACAGGTTCTTTGTCCGCCATTCCTGATGAGTACTTAATGCCGTACGACAACATAGATATTACTCTTACTGGAAGCCTGGGATACACACATAAGCTGGGCAGGGGCGATTTGGGCACGAGTGCAGGCCTTTCCACTGGATTCGGACGAAGTTTTTACGATGCGGACAAGTACAGACCGTACGAAGAAGAACTGAGGGTGACAAACAACCAATGGCTTTGGACAAACAAACTGTTGGGCCGCGTATACTTCAATAGTACAGATTACTGGTACAACCCTTCGTCCGGTACATTCCTTAGCGAGCGCCTTACAGTAACCGGGCTTTTGCCAGTTGAGCGTCAGCATTACATCAAGTCGGACACACGCGCCGATGCATATCTCAAGCTGTTCACCATACCATTTTCGGAGTCCTACAAGTTAGATGGGATTCTGGCGTTGCATTCAGGTTTCCAAGCTCTTCTTAAGTCGCCCTGGTCCTCGGAACTTCAGGTGACGCGCGATTGGATCAGTCTTGATGGCACTTTTAATGTGCGTGGCTGGACAGATCTTTATGGTTCAAAAGGCACAATGCTGTGGGAGAATTCGGTTGAACTGCGTCTGCCTGTGATTCCGAACGTTGTGGCCGTGGACATGTTCTTTGACGCCGGTGCGATGTTGGGTCAGAAAGGTATGATCAAGATGACGGGGGATGAGCCAACGGTAGATACTACCAAAACTAACTTTTCTCTGGATTGGGACAACTTTGCATTTAGTACTGGCGTGGGGGCAAGGTTCATAATTGCGCAGTTCCCATTCAGGCTCTATCTCGTAAAGCGGTTTACCTTCGATGGAGCGACAGTCGACTGGAAGACGCAAGGTTTGAACTTTGACTTTGTCTTGAGCATAACACAACCGCTCTACTGATTTTTTGATGCCTGGGGCGGAGTGGGTTTGGAGTCTACTGATGTGATGGATTGCATGGAGGCTTTGTGATGTATGAATAGGATAATGCGGCTCTTGGGTTCGGTAGACGTGCGGAAGGCCTTGTTCATAGTATCTCTAGCCCTGTTCGGATTCGAAATTCAGCCGCTTGCAGCGCAACAAATGACGCGAATAGCAGTGATAGATATGGACCGCATTCTGGACACTTTCTCCAATAGTGCTTCTGCGGTCAACAGTTTTGCGCAAAAGAAGGCAGAGATACAAACCGAGATTGACAAGAGGGCCGGCGAAATTAAGTCACTTCAGGCAAAAAAGGCGGAGGCTCAAAGTAGGTCCGACAGCGAGCTTGCTCAATCTATCGATACCGAAATCACAAAAATGACTGCAGAACTCAAAGAATATGTGGCAGCAAGGCAAAACGAGCTCGACATTATGGCAAAGGCAATAAGTGCGTCGGACTCCTTCTTACAGAAGTTAGACTCGTGTGTCAGTCAAGTCGCCGAGTCCGAAGGCTACTCTATTGTGCTCAATCTGACACCAAAAGACGACAATAACATCATTGTATGGAACTCGACTGCTATCGACATTACTGATGAAATCATTTTGGCTCTAAAACAAGAGCAATAGGCTCTCAAGATGTCGCTGGATTTTTCTTGCATCTGAGAATACGAGGAGAACGCCGCTTAGCCTATGAGTGAACACACGGCAATGCTGGATCAATACCGCAGGATCAAGGCCAAGTATAGAGACGTTATACTATTCTTCAGACTGGGCGATTTCTATGAGATGTTTTTTGAGGACGCGCAAGAAGCCAGTGTCTTGCTAGATCTCACGCTGACTCAACGCCAAGGCCAGCCTATGTGTGGCATTCCCTACCATGCTGCGAAGCCTTATATCGCAAAGCTTCTAAAAGCCGGCAAAAAGGTTGCAATTTGTGAACAGCTTACCGCGCCAAAGCCTGGCACGCTGGTAGATCGCGATGTCATTGAAATAGTTACCCCTGGAACGACCATAGACGAAGAGTTCTTGGACCAGGCGACGAATAATTATCTAATAAGTATTTGTTCTATAAAGAATTACTTGTGCATGGCAAGCCTCGATGTTTCAACAGCCGAATTTAGGGCTTATTCGGTCGCCGATAACGGTAATCCGACCGATTGTGTGAGTTTTTTACGTTCCGAGTTTTCAAGGCTTTCTCCGCGTGAAATAATTATTCAGCAGTCACTATGTGAAAGGCCTGGTGTTCCTGAGTTTCTGCGTGAGTTTGACACAGCTCTCGTACAGCGCCAGCCGGATTGGTATTTCGACGTTAGGCGCTCTTATGAGCACTTGAGAGAGCATTTTAAGGTCGCATCGCTCAAAGGATTCGGATTTGATGATGATGCTCCTGAACTTGCTGCTGCAGGTGCAGTTTTTGATTATGTAACGGAAAACTCCAAGACACAGAGCCCACATATTCAAAGTCTTTTGAAGTATGATCAAAGTCAATTCTTGGCGTTGGATGAAGCAACAAGAAGAAACCTCGAACTTGTAAGGAATCTTTCGGATTCCAGCCACAGAGACACACTGCTCTCGGTTTTGGACAGGACCAAAACGGCTGGTGGACGTCGCCTCATGCAGCAGTGGATTCTTCAACCTCTGCGGAGCAAACCGGAGATAGATGAGCGCCTAGGAATAGTAGAAAGTCTCTATAAAGACCAGCTCTTACTGTTTGAGCTTCGCAAACGTCTTGCCTGCGTATTGGATTCTGAGCGCCTTATAGCTCGCTTGGCGATGGATAAGGCTCACGCTAAGGACCTACTTGCCCTACGAGATTCTCTAAAGGCCTCGCTTGACGTAGTGGGTCTCTTGCGACAGAGGCAATTCTCGCTTGGTGCTTATATGAACATCACCGGACAAGACGAAGACGGTTGTGCAAAAGCAGCGGACATTATTGAACGCGCAATCAAAGAAGATCCTTCGATACTCATAACTGAGGGAAACCTCATACGCGACGGCTACGATGCGGAGTTGGACAGGCTTAGAGCGCTCAAGCGAAATTCGACAAGCGTCCTTGATGCGTATCTGGAGGAAGAAAAAGTGGCCTCCGGAATCCAGAGTCTTCGTATCCGCTATAACAAGATCATAGGCTATTATTTGGAAGTAACCAAAGGCAAACTGGACTCAGTGCCATCCCATTTTATTCGGCGACAGTCACTTGTTGGTTCTGAACGTTACACTACGGACAAACTTGCCGCGCTTGAGAGTGAAATCAACGGTGCCACCGAGAAAATTATCGATCTGGAAAAAAGCATCTTTCTTAAAGTGCGAGATGCCAGCAAGGTATATCTTGCTGCCATGGAGCACGTGGCTGCTACGATAGCGCGTCTCGATTGCTTTGTGTCTTTGGCACAAGCCGCTACAGAACAAGGCTTCTGCAGGCCTGAGCTCAGTGAAGAGGGCATAATTGACATACGGCAAGGACGACACCCAGTCGTAGAAGCATGTCTACCTGCAGGGGCGTTTGTTCCCAACGACATAAAGCTCGACACCAAAAACCAGTTCTTCGCACTTGTGACCGGACCTAATATGGCCGGAAAATCTACAGTCTTGCGGCAAACTGCTCTTATAGTGTTGCTGGCCCATATGGGGTCCTTTGTGCCGGCAGAATCTGCTTCGATTGGTCTAGTGGACAGGATATTCTGCCGCGTCGGAGCTCAGGATAACCTTGCGAGGGGAGAAAGCACCTTCCTTGTAGAAATGCACGAAACTGCCTACATACTTAACACTGCTTCACCTAGGAGCCTTGTGATAATGGATGAGGTCGGAAGGGGTACGGGCACGCTAGACGGTGTGAGTATTGCGTGGGCAGTCAGTGAGTACCTCCTTGATCGAATTGGATGTAGAACGCTTTTTGCCACGCACTACCATGAACTGACTTCTATGGAAAATCCTCACCTGGTCAATTTGAGTATGGCCGTACTGGAAAACCAGGGAGAAATCGTCTTCCTAAAGCAGCTCGTAAATGGGCCTGCTGCAGGTTCCTATGGTATCCATGTTGCAGGTCTGGCCGGCATACCGCAAGAAGTGCTGAACAACGCAAGAAGCTTGCAAAGCAAAATGGTCCATTTTGAACAAAGTCTTACAAAGGCGCAGCCACAGCCGCGTGATTTGGATATACCACATGGCTTAGATGTAGCCGAAGCTAAGTCGGTTCGTGCTGGTACTTCGGCCCATGTCAGTACCTCAACGGAGCTTTTTAGCCCCGAAGATCTGGCGCTCGCAAAGATTCGAAGCGCTGATATCGACAGAATGACTCCTTTACAAGCGCTTGAACTGTTGGCAGATGTTTCAGAAATGCTGAAGCAAAGCACCTAACCTTTGGCGTTTTTCTTTTGTGGATTGCGTACAGAGGAGCCACTACGTTCTGGACTGGATAGCACCGCAGTACTGTGTACTATGCGGACGGCGCATCTATGGACAACAAAGAGTCGTCAGTGGCCCGTTGTGTAAGTCATGCGCCAGTAATCTACCACTCAGCCCATTATCGAGATGCCGTTTTTGTGGTGCGGAACTCTTTGGAGAAGATGAGATTTGTTATTCATGTCGCAACAAGACCCATTCGTATGAAGAAGTCTTTCCTCTATTTCGTTATCGTGATGCTCCGGCAACGCTTATTCGTTCCTACAAAATGTCCCAAAGGAAGTCCTTGGCAAGTTTTTGGGCAAATCAGGTATACAAAGTCTTGCGCGAGCGCTGGCCAAAGTATGTTCTTGTGCCCGTTCCTCCTCGACCAGAAAAAATCAAAACTCATGAGTGGGACCAAGTCGAGGCCATTGCCTCAAGGCTTGAGCAAATGGGCGTTCCGGTGGTGAGACCTCTCGTGCGAATGGTAAGTGAGGAACAAAAATCGCTCGGCAGGGAAAGGCGTAAAGTAAATGCATCAAAAGGGTACGAGTATAATCCAGAATATCATTGTGACGCCCCACAGCTTATAGTCCTCTTTGATGACGTTTATACGACCGGCGCAACCGCAGAGGCTTGTTCAAGGACCCTCCTCACAAACGGAACAAAGAAAGTTGCAGTGCTCGTGCTTGCAATGGATTAGTTCGACGTATGCCGCGCTTGACTAAGAAAGGGCGAACTATTAGTATAAAAGCATGTAAAAATAAAAAGATTCTTTTTAGGAATAAGGAGAGTCGGTTTTCGACTCTTTTTTTTTGCCGCGTGTTCAAGGTTCGTTCTGTCTTGGAGGGATTTTAGAAGGTGGTTATTCAGGCTGGCCTGGAAGGTGAAATTGAAGCCTTACTTGCGAAGGCAGGGATGCGTCTATTGACATTCTCCGTTTCACAGCGCAAGGGAAATGTGAAAGTAACGGCTACTGTTTTCTCGCCGTCGGGGACTGGTACGGAAGAGTGTGCGAAGGCGAGCCGCCTTATAGAGGCAGAATTGCGGCGAACTGCCAATATTCAAGAACCTGAAATTGAAGTATCAAGTCCTGGCATAGACCGTACAATCCGAACACCAAAAGAGTGGCAGGCCTTTGAAGGGCAGCAGATCAAATTGCTCTTGGTGTCGGAAAATGAATGGCGCAGCGGAAAGCTTGGCAAGTATTGGGGCAACAGAATAGATTTCATAGAAAACGATATCTCAACTGCGATAGAGATTTCAGCTATTGCAAAGGCTAAGCTGGATTCCAGTTATAAGGGAGAGTAAGCCAATGGCGTCAGACATGGCCGAAGCTATTAGAGAGCTAGTCAACGAGCGCGGTATTCCTGAGGAGCTTGTGGTTAACACCCTCAAGGATGCTCTGTTGGCCGCTTACAAGAAAAAGTACGGTACGAGCGAAAACGCAATTATACGCTTCCGTGACAATTATGAAGGTGTCGACATCTATGCCAAGAAAGAAATCGTAGCGGACGATAATTTGGACGACGATGTTCTGCAAATAACAATTTCAGAGGCGAAAAAATTCGCTGAGGACGCAGACATTGGAGATATCCTGGAACTGCCCATTGATCCTCAGGAATTCGATCTGCAATCTGTCACAGTAGCCAAACAAACCACGCACCAAAACTTTCGTGACATCTCGCGTGATACACTTTATGCTGAGTACAAATCGAAGCAAGGTGAATTGGTGATTGGGTATTACCAACGCGAACGAAATGGCGTGATTTATGTGGACTTGGGAAAGGTCGAAGGCATTTTCCCCAAGAAGTATCAGTCGCCCAGAGAAGTTTACCATGTTGGAGACCGAATTAAGGCCCTTATCTATGAGGTCGAAAAGGGGAAGAACGGGCTTCAAATCGTTCTATCGCGAAGCCACGCGGAGTTTGTCACAAAACTTCTAGAGCTGGAAATTCCTGAGATTTACGACAAAACCATTGAGATTTTCAAGATTGTTCGAGAACCCGGCTATAGGACGAAAGTTGCAGTTTATTCCAAGCGCGACGACATAGACCCTGTTGGCGCTTGTGTCGGTCCCAAGGGAATACGGAGCCAGCTTATAAGCCAGGAGCTCGAGGGCGAAAAGATAGACTTTGTCAAATATGACGTGGATCCAAGGCAGTTTATAAAGAATGCGCTTTCTCCGGCAGAAGTTAAGTCTGTGTATATACTTGATGAAGCCAAGCATACAGCTCTAGCAATAGTGTCCGAGAAAGAACTATCAATAGCAATTGGGAAGATGGGCCAGAACGTTAAGCTCGCTAACAGGCTGTGTGATTGGAACATCGATGTTAAGACTGAAGAGCAATATATGCAGGACGTAAGGACTCTTGAGCTTAAGAGAGCGGCAAATAGTCTCTTTGGGGAGAATGTTGAAGCCGAGGCCGAGCCTGAAGTTGAAGAAGAGACTGTGCGGCTTGCGGATTTGCCGGACATGAAACCTGAATGGATAGAAGCCCTTTCGCAGGCTGGTATTGTACTTGTGGAAGATTTTCTTGAGTATGATGACGAGGAACTGGCTAAAAAGTGCGGCCTTAATGTGGTGGATATTGAGGCAGTTCGTGGTATCATCGAAGAGAACATCGAAATCGTTCAGGAAGAAGGCGAGGCAAGCGCTCAGGAAGGTGAAGAGTATCTATGCCCCGATTGTGGGACTGTGGTTACTCCTGATATGAAACATTGCCCCAATTGTGGCGTTGAACTGAGTTTTGAATATAGTGACGACGATCAAGGGGCATAAAGGTAAGATATGACGGATAACACCGACGACGCACAGAAAAAAGTTCATCTCATTAAGCAACCAAAGCCAGCATCGGCCGAGACTCCTGTTCAGCCATCTGCTAAACCAGAGAAGCCGGATGAAGAGTCAGGCGCAGAGAGGCGAAAAGTCGTAGTCGTTAAGAAAAAAGTTGTGTTGAAGAAAGCAGCGGCCAAAGTGGTTGCACATCACGATGCCGAGCCTGGAGAAGCCGAAGCAGAATCGCAAGAGCTGTCTCCTTCTCAGCCTGTGCAGGCGCAAGCCAAACCCGTGGAGGCCGTTTCTGCTGTAGAGACGTCAAAGGTCGGTGTTTCTGAGTCGGCGCTACAAGCACCGAAAGAGAAGGCCGAAAAGCAACAAGAGCAAAAAGGCAATGCTGTAGCACACGCGGAACAGAACAGACCTCAAGGATCTGCAACCAGTGTTCCACAAGCTGCTTCCGGCGCTTCTGCTCAGGGACAGGAAGACCACAAAGCACCTACGAGCGCACATGCACCTTCTGCACCTCGAGCGGGAGCAGCGCCTTCATCTGGGCGGCAGGAAAACGGTTTGCCTCAAAGACCGCGTTCGACCGGCCCTGTGGGTATCGTGTCGGGCAGACCTGCCGATCGAAGTGGTTATCGTTCCCAGGAAAACCAGGGGCGGTACTATTCCGACCAGAGTCAAGGAAGAACTGGATCGTACCAACGTGGTTCGTCGTCCAGCTCTGGCTCTTCAGCAGGAGCAGGCTCGGGATATCAGAGTGGGTATCAGGGCAGAGGCTATCAGAGCAACCGAAGCGGGTATCAGGGTTCCAGACCTTATTCTGGCTCACAGGGCGGATATCAAGGCCAGCAAGGCCCAGGACGTGGCCCAGCAGGCTATGGTGGGCAACAAGGGCAAGGCGCAGGGGGGTACCCTCGTGGGCCGAGACCTCAAGGTGGTGCACCAGGATCTGCCGGCCGACCGGGAGGATATCCTTATTCGCAGAATCGATTTGGCAACAGGCCGAATGCCGGTGGCCCAGGGCGCGGCCCGGCAGGTTCAAGGGGGAATGCCCCTGGTCCTTCTCCCATGGAGAGCAGCAAGACGGCTCAAAGGAAGCCCGCCACAAAGCGCAAGACTACCTTTGCGCGACACGAAGACGAGCTAGAGCTGGAAAAAGAGCTTCAACTCAAGAAAAAGGCCGAATCGAGAGCCATCGCCATACCCAAATCCATCGATATAATGGAAAATATCTCCGTAAGCGATCTGGCAAAAAAGATGAACATAAAGCCTGCAGAGCTTATCAGCAAGCTGATGAGCCTTGGAGTGATGGCCACCATCAACCAGAAAATCGACGCTGAAACTGCTACGATACTCGCAGGCGAATACGGGTGTGAAGTCCGCATTGTCAGCCTTTTCGATGAGACAGTAATTGAAAAAGCCAGTGAAGACCCTGCTGCCATGAAGCCACGTCCACCTATCGTGACCGTTATGGGACACGTCGATCATGGCAAGACCAAACTTCTCGATGCAATACGAAAGACCGACGTGGTTTCTCATGAATACGGTGGAATTACACAGCACATAGGAGCCTATCAAGTAGAGACGCCACATGGGAAAATCACTTTCCTGGACACTCCTGGACACGCCGCCTTTACGCAAATGCGTGCGCGCGGTTCACAAGTAACGGATATAGTCGTTTTGGTCGTATCCGCAGTGGAAGGCGTAATGCCTCAGACTAAGGAGGCAATCGATCACGCTCGTGCTGCAGGTGTTCCAATCATTGTCGCGGTAAATAAGATCGACTTGCCCGATGCAAATGTGGATAGGGTCAAGACTCAGCTTTCGGAGATAGGACTTCAGCCAGAGGAGTGGGGTGGAACCACGCAATTCTGTGAAGTCTCGGCGCTTCAAAAAATAGGCATTAATGAACTTTTGGATGCAATTCTCCTGCAAGCTGAGGTGCTCGAACTCAAGGCAAGTTACGATCGCTTGGCAGAGGGCAAAGTTATCGAGTCCAAAATTGACCAGGGGCGAGGCATTGTTGCCACCATTATTGTACTAAATGGCACTCTTCATATAGGTGATCCGTTTGTTGCGGGCATATTCCCCGGCAAAGTCAGGGCAATGTTCAACGATAAAGGTGCGCGGGTCGAGATTGCAGAACCCTCGATGCCTGTAGAGGTGTTGGGGTTTGAAGGCATTCCGAATGCAGGCGATCCTTTTGAGGTCGTTGAGGACGAAAAATACGCTCGTGAAGTTTCTGCTAAACGGCAAGAACTTAAGAAATATGAAGAGGGTAAAAACGTCAAGAAAGTGACTTTGGACAATTTGTACGAAACGATTTCTGCTGGAGAAGTACAAGAGCTCAAGGTTGTTATCAAAGGCGACGTACAAGGGTCAGTAGAAGCGCTCAAGAGTATGCTGGAAAAATTGTCTACGCCAGAAATACGTCTAAATGTGATTCGTGCCGCTGCAGGTGCAATTTCGGAAGACGACGTAATGATGGCTTCTGCTTCTGATGCCATTATTATTGGATTCAATGTCAGGCCGACTCCGTCAGCAAAGGCCCTTGCGGAACGTGAAAAAGTTGATATTCGAAAATACAATATCATTTATAGAGCGCAAGAAGATATAAAGAAGGCAATGGAAGGCATGCTGTCGCCTGAACTTAAAGAGCAGGAGATCGGCAAAGCCGAAGTCCGCGAAATCTTCAGGGTGCCAAAAGTTGGCATCGTTGCAGGTTGTTACATGCTTGAGGGCGTTGTCCGACGCAATAGCCAGGTCAGAGTTGTCCGGGACAATATTGAGATATTCCAAGGCAATATAAACTCGCTTAAGCGCTTCAAGGACGATGTCAAGGAAGTGACAGCTGGCTTTGAGTGCGGAATTGGTATAGAGAACTGCTCCGACCTTAATGTGGGCGATATTCTCGAGATCTACGAGACGATTGAAGTGGCAAGGACCTTGAGTCAAGCCACTGGCACTCAGACCAAGACCGACGAAAATAAGGTTGGGGGCGGCAAGCAGGAAGATGCCAAGGGCGCTGGTAGCGCTGGCAGTACCAGCAACAAACAGGCGGAGAGCAGTGGATCAGAAAAGGCTTAAACGGCTGGAAGAAGTGCTGCGCGAGGAGATTGCTGCGCTGATAAGCCGTGGTGAAATCAAGGACCCCCGTGTTACGCCATTTGTATCGATTACTCGCGTAGAGGCGTCGGGAGATGGTTCGCATGCAAAGGTCTGGGTAAGTGTGCTACCGGGGCAGGATATCAGTCTTGACGATGCCGCCCAAGGGCTTCAGCATGCGGCGGGTTTTATTCAATCGCAGATAGCAAAGAGCATCCATACTCGCCTCACTCCAGTCTTGCAATTCATTCCTGATAAGGGTATCGGCGAAGGGTTTGCCATGACCGAGAAGCTCAAGGATTTGGAAAAGGAATGAATGCTTCGGGCTTTCTGCTCTACGACAAACCGGCCTTGCGGACATCGTTCGATGCACTTTCGGAGTTTAAACGTCTGGAGCCGACTACAAAATTCGGGCATGCCGGGACGCTGGATCGGTTTGCGACTGGGCTTCTCGTCGTATTGGCCGGTTCTTATGTTAGACTCACGCCCTGGTTTCAAGGTTTGGATAAGTCGTATTGCGCGGAAGTTCGGTTTGGCACTGGAACCGATACACTCGACTCAGATGGCAAAATTGTCATGACAGGGGAGCCACCATCGCGCAAAGCGCTTGAACTCTGTTTGCCCAGTTTTATCGGTCCTCAAGAGCAGATACCTCCTGAGTATTCTGCAGTACACTACAATGGTGCAAGAGCCTCGTCGCTCGCAAGAAAGGGCCAACATCCCGTGCTTCAATCGCGACGCATAGAGATAAGCGAACTCAAACTCGTCAGTTACGATGGAGAAAATGCTGTCCTTGAAGTCTCTTGTTCTTCTGGCACATATATCCGAGCACTCGCAAGGGATATAGCCGTGGCTTGTTCAAGTTGTGCATATGTTTCGGCACTTAAGCGTACCCGTATCGGTCCATTCTTGCTGGATTCTGCGAGCCAGAATCAGTGCTTTGATTCTTCGCCTGCCGTAGTGACAAATGGACAGGAAAATGCAAGCCCCACAAAGTCGTCCGGATTGCCCGTTTGGCAGAAGCTTTCTGCAGAGACTGCACTGCAACTTGGCCTTGCAGTAGCTTATCTTCCTCGCAGTTTTGAAGAACAATTCATTCATGGATATCCTGGAGCGCTTTCATGTATTAGCGCTGTAACGACTGGAGCCGTGATGACGCAACAGATGGATGTGGCGGTTTTTTCCGAGTCTGGAGATTTCTTGGGCATAGTGCAAAAGACCTCAAAAGACTATCGTTATAAAGTTGTAATGCAGATGGATGCGTTAGGCTCGAACCAAGGTGAGACGCACTATGGTAGTTAAATCTTGGGAAGAATTTGTTGGTTCTGTTTCTCCCTTCGACATAGCGGCTACGGTCGGAGTTTTTGATGGACTTCATTTGGGACATCAGGCACTGATTCAGACGGTTTTGTCGCGGGAACCAGCCATGAGAAGCTGCGTCGTAACTTTTGTACAGAATCCCAAAGATGTCCTTCATAAAAGTTCGTTCAAGGGGAACATATTCAGTCTCGAGCAGAAACTGGATAGTCTTGCTTCTACAGGTGTTGAGCTCTGCGTCCTCATTGACTTTTCTCCAGATTTCGGTAAACAATCAGGCGAACAGTTTTTGAGCCAGCTTTCGCAGGCCGGAGTTCGCTTTTTGTGTATAGGACCAAATTTTAGATGTGGCCATAACATGGACACAAGCGCCGGTGATTTGGTAGCTCTTGGACAGAAGATTGGCGTGCAGGTAGCGATACTCGAGCCTGTGATGTACAAGGGTTTTCCTGTGAGTTCCAGCAGAGTTCGCAAGGCTATCCTGGAAGGTAATCTGGACGAAGCACGTTCAATGCTGGGCCGTCCGTATGAGATATGGCTTAGTAAAGATAACCAGAGCCGGACGTCTGACGACGGGAACCTGGGGGGTAAGTATTGCTTTCACTATGATCCCTATGTCGTCTTGCCTCCTTATGGAGTCTACAATATAGGGATAGAGGGAAATGGAAGTACGCCAAAACTAATGAGGGCGCGTATTACCGATGGGAAGATTTGTCTTCCTGAGATAGTAGTAGACAGTCCCGTCATACGGGTCAAGATATTTGAAAGAGTACCAAAAGAAGCGTAGAAGGAGATAGAAGAACATGGCATTGACCAAAGATGAAAAGGCCGCAATTGTGCTCGAATACGGAAAAAGCGAGAAAAATACCGGATCAACAGAAGCGCAAATTGCGTTGCTTTCACGCAGAATAGCCGATCTGACCGAGCATTTTAAGGTCAACAAGAAAGATACCAACTCGCGACGCGGTCTTTTAAAACTTGTAGGACAGAGGCGAAAGCTGTTAAAATATCTGCAGAGAACCGATCTGGAAGCGTATCGAGCCCTAATCGAAAAACTTCAGATTAGGAAGTGACGCAATCGAGAAATTTCAATTTAGGCCCGGACGCTTAGTGCACGGGCCTTTTGTTGTTTGCCAGGGATGCTCTTGTGCATATGGCTTTGAGCCGCTTACCTGGTAACAAAAAGGAAACACAATGAAACATACAGTGAGTTGTCAAATTGGCAATGAAACAATGGTCCTGGAAACAGGACGCATGGCAAAACAGGCCAATGGTGCTGTTTTTGCTACCTATGGCGGGAGTGCAATAATCGCCACCGCATGCTGTTCAAGTACAGCAACCGAGGGTTTGGATTTTGTACCGTTGACAGTTGAATACAACGAGAAGTATTACGCAGCCGGCAAAGTTCCAGGTGGATTTATTAAGCGGGAGGCAAGGCCGAAAGACAAAGAAATTCTGGTGTCGCGCATTATCGACCGCCCGATGCGACCGCTTTTTGACAAGAGTTTTGGACGAGAAATTCAGGTAGTCCCGACCTGCGTTTCTGCGGACCAGATAAATCCTCCCGACATTTTGGCCGTGAATGCCGCAAGTGCTGCGGTGCATATTTCGGATATTCCGTTTGCTGGCCCTATCGCTGCCGTACGTGTTTGCCTGGTAGGTGATGAGTACGTTGTAAATCCAACTTTTGCTCAGATTGAAGCCTCGAGATTGGAGATCGTCGTAGCAGGAACCGCTGTTGGCATTACGATGGTAGAGGGAGGGGCTCAGGAAGCGACAGAAGAGGAAATGCTTGCCGCGATTGAGTGTGCAAAAAAGCCCATCGGAGAAATCTGCGCAGCCATCGAACAGCTTCGCACGCTGGCAGGCAAAGAAAAGCTGCCTTTGGCGCCTCTTGCCATAAAACTGAACCGTGAAGACGAGATCAGAGCGTTTGCCGAACCAAAACTCACAGTAGCGCTTTTTACCAAGGTGAAGCAGGAAAGAGCCAAAGCAGTATCGCTGGCAATCAAAGAAACTGAAACCGCTTTTGCCGATGCCCTGACCGATGACATACAAAAGAAGCTGTTTTCAGGGCTCATGGATGAATTGCAGTACAATATCCTCAGAAGCAGCATTCTAGACAAAGGCCTGCGCGTCGATGGGCGCGGACTGGAAAATATTAGGCCAATTACTTGCGAAATTGGTGTTTTGCCCAGGACTCATGGTTCTGCGCTCTTTACCCGTGGCGAGACCCAAAGCCTTGGCGTTACTACGCTTGGCACTGTAGACGACGAACAGGTTCTGGATGACATCGAGGGCGACCGCCGAGAACGATTCATGCTTCACTACAACTTCCCTCCGTATTCGGTGGGCGAAGTTGGCAGGCTCGGAACAGGAAGGCGTGAGATTGGACACGGAGATTTGGCACGCAAGGCCATTGAACCTATGCTCCCGCCAAAAGAAAAATTCCCCTATACCATTAGACAGGTCTCCGAGATTCTGGAATCAAACGGCTCGTCTTCCATGGCGACCGTATGCTCTTCTTCTTTGTCCCTTATGGACGCGGGAGTACCATTGAGGAAGCCTGTGGCCGGTATCGCCATGGGACTCATCACCGACAACGATCGATATGCAGTGCTTTCAGACATCCTTGGCGACGAAGATCATCTTGGTGACATGGACTTCAAAGTGGCCGGAACACGCGACGGCATCACTGGCTTCCAAATGGATATAAAAATTTCGAGTGTTTCCACTGAAATACTTCGCAAGGCACTTGACCAGGCGCGAAGAGGAAGGTTGCACATACTCTCGATCATGGAACAAACAATCGCCGCGCCCGCCACTGATATTTCTCCCTTTGCGCCCAAGGTTGTGAGCACAAAGGTAGACCAAGACAAAATTGGAATGATTATCGGACCGTCTGGCAAGAACATTAAGGGCTTGAGCGAGAAATACGATGTCCAGATCAACGTGAACGAAGAAGGCGAAGTCACCATTTATGGCAAGAATCAAAAGGACGCTTATGCCGCGCGCGACGCTATACTTGGCCTGGTTGAAGAGCCGGAGGTCGGGAAGGTTTACACGGGCACGGTCAAGCGTATAATGGACTTTGGGGCCTTTGTAGAGATTTTGCCTGGCAAGGAAGGCCTCTGCCATATTTCAAAACTGTCCAAGGACAGAGTAGAAAAGGTGACGGACATCCTCAAGGAGGGTGACCAGGTCCAGGTCAAGCTGATGGAAATCGACCATATGGGTAGACTTAATTTGGCCATGGTCGACGCTCTCAATGAGAATGGCGAGTTGTCGGAACAGGCGTCACACAATGATTCTAGATCTTCAGGTTCTTCGAGTGGCCATGAACGCAGTAATCGGCGATATGATGGCGAAAGAAGAGACAGCAGCCGAAATACCAGAAGCAGTAATAGAAACAGATAAATGTGGCTTCTTTGCACGCACCGACTTAGCCGAAACGACTATATTGGTGCGTGATCGTGAGAAGGGGGTTGTCCGTGGACACTAAGGTCATCTTTGCAACGGTCGAAGAAGGTGCCCGGATACCGGAATACCATTCTAGTGGGGCTGCCGGCATGGACCTTAGAGCTTTTTTGCCGCAGCCGCTCACAATTCAAGCGGGTAGTCGTGCCTTGGTTCGTACAGGCCTGCGTCTGCAAATGCCGGATGGCTACGAAGCACAGGTTCGTCCAAGGTCCGGGCTTGCCCTTGAACACGGCATTACCTGCCTCAATAGCCCCGGAACGATCGATTCCGACTACCGAGGTGAGGTTTGTGTTCTTCTCATAAACCTCGGTAACGAACCCTTTGTCGTCAGAAATGGCGACAGGATAGCGCAACTTGTGATTGCGCCGTATACTAGGGCAACCATCGATGTGAAAACCGATATCGCTGCAACAAATCGCGGTAGCGGAGGTTTTGGTTCGACAGGCATCGGCTAGAGCTAAAGGAAAGCGGCCATGAAGTCCCACACAGAGACGTCTCAATTGCATCGTTTTCCATATCGAGCAACTGCCTATTTGGCAAAAGAATACCTGGTTTCGTTCTTTCTTGCCTTTGTTTTTTTCTTTGTAGTCTTTTTGATAAATCAAGTATTGTTACTTGCGGAAGATATTCTTTCAAAAAATGTGTCATTTTCCAAGACAATGCTCTTGCTCATTTATTCGCTTCCATCAGTACTCGCTCTTGCATTTCCCTTTGCATCGCTTGCAGGAGCATTAATGGCCGCTGGGCGCCTCAATGCAGACAATGAACTTCTCGCTTTTTCGGCTGGCGGTATATCACTCACAACGCTTTATGTGCCTTTTGCAGTAATTGGATTAGTTATTTCCTTGGTCTCCTTTACAATGAACGACTACTTCCTGCCACTTGGTTCGCGCAAATTTCAGGAGGTATATCGCGATTTATTAACCGAGTCTGCATCTTTGGAGCTTCAACCATACACGGTAAAGAAGTATCCGAACACTACTTTAGTCACGGGGTCCGCTCGAGGCAATCTTGCAGGAGATGTGCTAATTTTTCAATCTGCCCCGGACTCGCCTGACAATGTTATTTCGGCAAAGACAGCCAACATTCTCATCGGTAGCGATCAGAACAGTGCAGATATTTCGCTCAACGATGTCTGGGCGATGCAGGTTGCACCTGGTTCAAGAGATCGCTTCTCGATTTCTAAGGCTGACTCAGTGCTCTATAGACTAGAGTTCAGAGAACCTCTTGTGGGGTTCTCCAGCACGGGGCCCAGCGACATGGCTTCTGGGGACTTGAAGAATAGAATCCGAATTAAAGAGAGCTCTCTACAAACGAGGGAAAAGGAAGCGTTTGGAAGCCAAAGTTCGACGCGGGCTGTTCTCATTGCAGAGTATTCGGCACAAGGCGATATTGCCGATAGCTTGCGGGCTTACAGGGAAGCTAAGGCAACTGTGCCCACGGACCGGTCTTTACAGATCTATAAACTCGAGTACCACAAGAAGTATGCTATTCCTGCGGCTGGCTTTTTCTTTGCATTGCTAGCATTCCCCTTGGGATTAGGATCACGCAAAGCTGGTCGGAGTGCAGGCTTTGGCATAGCACTTGTCCTTTCTGTTGTCTACTGGGGTATGCTCTTTGCAGGTCAAACTTGGGGGCTCAAGAGCCACATTGAGCCATGGCTTTCCATTTGGGCTCCCAATTTTCTTGTCATCGCTGCTACTTTGATTCTCGTGTTGATTCGCCATCTTTCTTCAAGAAGGCTTGCATGAGTCTATTTGTGATAGGGGATAGTCTTGCTAGCCGGCTGACACACCCAAGAACGCCGCACAAATTGCGTTCTATGACGCTTTCTTCAGTGTTAAAATTTTTTTTCGGTGCTGAAGCAATGCTGGTAGTGCTCTTGTTGCTTGCAGATTTGTTCTCGAACATTTGGAGATTCTTGGCCTATGATGTATCTTTGGGGAACATTTTGCTTTGGACTTGTCAAGGGATACCTGCCCATGGTTCGGAAGCCATGCCTGTGGCTCTCCTTTTTGCCATAACGTTTACACTCTCTGAGCTTTATGCCGACGGAGAACTGTTGGTGATTTTTGGTGCAGGTATCAGCATAAGAAGCCTTTGTGTTCCGGTCCTTGTCATGTCAGCCTTGTTGTCTGTCGGGCTTTTTTGGGGGAATGATCACTTCATTATTCCTACAACATCGGCGAGAGATGATCTTTACAATCAAATGACGGGACAAGACGCAGCCACTCGGCAGATCTCCAACATAACGATAATTGCGAAATCAGGGGAATACCTTTATAATGTCAGCCTTTACGACCCTAGAGAAAAGCGACTGATAAATGTTGATGTAATAGAAAGAGATAGTACAATGGCCCCTGTCATGAGGGTCGTCGCCGATTCTGCACGTTGGAATGGCCAGATGTGGGTTTTTGAGAATGCTAAGACCTATTCTTTGCAAGAAAACGGAGAATGGACTCTTAAGACAGTCTCAAACTACACGAATCAGACTTTGAATGAAGACCCCAGTTCCTTTGAAACACTTGCGGCCGATCCAAAATTCATGACCAGGTCTGCACTTCGAGACTATGTCAAGTTTCTCAAAAGCTCTGGTCTGCCATTTGCTGAAGCCGAAACCGAGTACCATAAGCGTTTTTCTTTTTGCCTGACGCCACTCATTGTCTGTGGATTATCTATCGCCTTTTCAGGTCTTTTTAGGAGAAATTCTCTCTTGATGAGTATGCTTTTCAGCCTCGGTTCTGCCACAGTATACTACGTCGCTCAAATGGTCGGTGGAATAGCCGCGAAAACAGGGTGGGTGCAACCTGCAATGGGTATTTGGCCGATTACTCTTATTTTTCTTGCAATCTCAATTCTTGGCTTTTTCAGGGCTAAGACTTAAGTACCAAGTGGGCTTGCGAATTCTGACATTCATCGTGTGCCTATACGTTGGATACTCAAATAAGAAAGTGAGGATTATCGATGGAGAAACTGATATTCACACAACAACATCAAGATGCCCATTCCAGAGCTCGAAATGGGACCTTGGCACTTCCCCATGGACTTGTTCATACACCGGCTTTTATGCCAGTAGGCACGAACGCGACTGTAAAGGCGGTTCCTCCAGAAGATTTACAGGCCATGGGCTTCAAATTGATTCTCGCCAATACCTACCACCTGTACCTGCGTCCTGGGCACGAACTTATTCGGTCGGCAGGTGGCCTCCACGGGTTTTCAGGTTGGAATGGGAATTTCCTGACAGATTCGGGTGGCTTCCAAGTATTTTCCTTGGCCCCTTTCAGAAAAATTACGGACGATGGAGTCAAGTTTCGTTCCCATATTGATGGATCGACTCATTTCCTTACACCAGAGAAGGTTGTGGAGATTCAAACTTCATTCAATTCGGACATACAGATGCAGCTCGATATCTGCTCGCCCTGGGGTGAACCAGAGAAAAAGGCAATGAGAACGATGTACCTGACTTTGGATTGGGGCAAGCGTGCGAAAGCGGCATGGCTACGCGCTAAGGACGAGGACGGGTATCAAGGGCAACTCTTCGGCATCATTCAGGGCAATTTTTCCAAAGAACTCAGAAAAATAAGCGCAAACGAGACCTTGGCCGCAGATTTTCCAGGTTTAGCGATCGGAGGGCTTTCTGTAGGAGAGCCAAAAGAAGTTTTTTGTGAGCTTTTGGACTATACCGCAAGTTTTTTACCTCAAGACAAGCCCCGTTATCTTATGGGTATAGGAACGCCTGACTATATCCTGGAAGCTATCCATAACGGTATTGATCTTTTCGACTGCGTCTATCCCACACGGACAGCCCGGAACGGACTCTTGTTTACTTCCACTGGTCAAATAAGCATCAAAAAAAGCCAATATGCGCAGGACTTTGGTCCAATCGATCCCGAGTGCCGTTGTCCTGTGTGCCTAAATCATAGTCGGGCCTATTTGCACCATTTATACCGTAACGGCGAAATTCTCTATTCTATCCTTGCCACTCGTCATAACTTGAGTTTTTTGGCCGATTTGGTACGCAAAGCGAGGCTTGCCATCAGCGAGGACAGGTTTGAAGATTTTCGTTCTCGTTTCCTTGCAAAATATCAGACAAAAGAAAATTGCGACAATAGTGACTGACGAAAGAGCGCCGATGCAAGATAGCTGGAATAGAACTCAAGGGGAAAGCGCAACGCGTTGGGTTGCCATTTTTTGTCTACTGCTAGGACTTTCTGCTGGTCCGCGAGCACTGCCTCAAGCCATGGTTCACAGCGGAATCCCTGACATAGAGAACATTGAACAGGTGCTTCCACCGGTACGTGGCTTATTGCTTTCTGAAGAACCTCATGGTGTGCCGAACGAAGGGCCAGTCGTTCCCGATCAGGATTCACTCAATGAGGTGCAGCTCATTGCAACAGCGCTCTCATGGTTAGGCACGCCATATCGCGCGGGTGGCTATAGCAAATCAGGAGTTGATTGCTCGGGCTTTCTGAGTAATGTTCTTATGACATCAATGCCGGAAAAGGCACCTTTTCCACGAACGAGTGAAGACTATGCTCATTGGGGTTATCCGACAAAGGTCATCGAACCTGGCTGCATTCTTCTCTTTGCACGAAACAATGTGATTTACCATGTCGGGATAGCATTGAGCGAGTCGACCTTTATCCATGCGGCTTCAGAAGGAGCACGCACAGGGGTGATTATTTCCAGCCTTTTTGAAGGGAATTGGCGCTCACGCCTTCATTCTGTAAGATGCCTTTATCCTGGCAGTGAAATCGACGCAGGACAATAGAATTACTTAAGAGCCATATAAGCCTATTAGCCCCACAAACCCATAGAAAAATTCTAGACAGATGTTTATAGAAAAAAGCCTGCCTTTCAAAGATTGGCAGGCTATCATATAAACAAGACATCAGGTAAGAGACATATCGTTAGAACTCTGCTTCTTCTATTGCATCGATCCTATATTGGAACTCTCTTTCATGAATGGAGAACTTTAGCTCTTCACCAACCTTATGCCCCATAAGTTTTTTGCCTAACGGAGAAAGATACGAAATTATGTTCGCAGAAGGTTCCGATTCCCAAGGCCCCAAGATTGTGTAGACTTCGTTTTCTTTGGTGATTTCATTGTAGAGCGTTACCTTGGTCCCAAAAGAGATCTTGGATGTCGAGATTGTGGACTTGTCAAAAATCTGTGCTCTATCCAATTCGTTCTTAAGTTTTCCAACTTTGGCGTTGAGCTCATCCTGTTTTTCCTTGGCTGCCTTATATTCGGCGTTTTCGCGCAAGTCCCCTAAAGAAAGGGCAAAAGCAATTTCCTTCTGGTTTTGTGGAACATCGACTTCCATTATCGTCTGCAACAGCTTTTGTTTCTCTTCATATTTCTCGGCGGTAACCATGAGACCGCGAGACAGTACTGTTAGTTTTTCTTCTTCTCCAAAGTAATGTAGTTTTGGGAACTTTTCCGAGATCTTGTGCTTAATATCTATTTTGATGCTCGGATCGATCTCTTTTATGTCCATGAGAAGTGCATAGACTCGTTCTACCGTCTCCGGCGTAGACTCAAGCAGGAAATTTTCGAGGTATTTATCCTTGAAGAGAATACTTTGCACGAGCTTGTTGACCTTTTTGTTCTCGGTGGTATCTTTGTGATTATCCATTTCCTTGAAGGTGATGTCGAGAATGTGCAGCAGAGTAAGCATGATTTTTTCCCGCACAATTCCGAGCTCGGCAAACCACGGTTCGTTACGCAAATCCTTGACGAGCCAAATGAAGGCCTCCCTGTGGTCCTTATAGTCCTCGACAACATCCATGGCCATTTTTTTGAGCTTTTGGTCGTAATGCGCGTTCTTGAGGTCGTCGATCATTTTCATAGATCGAGCGTAAGGCAGCAATTTGATATAGACATCCGACCATTCTGGAACAAAGAGCTTTATATGCTGCACAAAGGCATTCCTCAGCTCCGTGTCTTTAATGTTCTGATAGACCGATACTGGATTCTCAATCCGCGCGAAAAGTGCCTGGAAGCTCATTGTGGGTGCTTGTTGAAGCCGTGGATATTTTGCTGAAAGATCTTTTAGCAATAAATATGATGAAACGACAAATTCGTCGGCGGGCACAGAAGCCTCTGAACTCTGAAAAGTGTTGAGAAAGCTCGTAAAGTACGCAAGCATTTCTGCGAAATACTCGGAATCCAGATCGTTTTTGTCAACAAAATCGCGGAAACATTGAACACGTGAGTAGAAGTTTTTTTCTGCCTTGAACTGAATATAGAGTTTTTCATCGAATGAGAGAGGCCGATCACGAACAATATAGGTAGATATATCGTCAGGTGCGTTGCCAAACGACGCGTCTGTCTTCAGGACTTCTTTCGCCTTGGTGCTCCAGGCATTCCATTCACTCATGGACAAAACACTTGGCACTAGTTCGGCTTTGATTTGCTTGAAATCGGCTTCATTGTTGAAGCTCTTGATTATTGTCTTCAATGCCCACACTGGATCGTCTTTGACCTTGTCGTGCAATTTGTCTTTGGGCCACGTCGCTTTGAGAACCCAAATATGGTCTTTGGAAAGGGGGATAAGACTGTCTATAGCCATCTTGAGTGACATTTTGTGGTTGCGCGACTTAGCAAAATCGATCGTCACTTCGTCCCCTTTGACGCTCGCGATGCGCCCAATGTTCCATGTCCGATGGTAGACGTAGTTTCCCACATCGAAGGCAATATGTTTTTCAAACTCTTCGATCGCTTCATGCAGAGAACGATATGACTGACTGATATTTGAAATCTTTAGACAATCCTGAAGCCTGGAATGGCCTGCATACTTGCCAGAATAACATTCTATAAGTTCTTTTCGTATCGCCGGACTTTTGTCGTCATACTCTACGACATGTTTCAGGATGGTCAGCGCAGTGTCCCAATCTTTCTTGCTCTTATACGTGTTATAGAGATCCATTAGGAGCGTAGCAGCCTTGTCCTCTGAAATCTGTGTCGCTATTTTTTTCTCCACATGAAAGAAGAAATCGATATCCTCAGGGCAATAGTCTACAAGCTTGAGCCAAATCTCGCGCACGTTGGTTGGCAAACCTTTTGCAATATAGCGAAGTAGAGCTTTCTTGTAATATTCGATTGCTTGATCACGATTTCCGAGCTTGTCTTCGTGTTCGGCGATGTTTTTTACAATATCTGCCTCTTCGTAATCCACCTTAACAAGACGCTTCCACGTGGCATAAAGCTCATCCGTGCGACCCTCTGCTTGATAACAGGAGGCCAGTCTGGAAAGCGCAATCTGATTCTCGCCGTAATCCAGAATCCTTTGGCACAGGTACTCGACAATATTGTTGCGTCCGCTGTCCGCAAACAAATCCATAAGCTGAACAAGGTACGATTCGTCAGCAGGTTGTTTTGCAAGACTCAGAATGCCCGCAATGTAAAGTGCGATGACACTATTCTTTGCATGCTCAAGATGCTCCTTGCAGATATTAAAGAACTCGTCGCTCAAACCTTGAGCCGCGGCGGACTCCATAAGTGCATCCAGCTCCTTAAGACTGGTTATAGAATAGTTGGGAAGCGTCTGACGCGTCCACTTTTCTTCATTGAGCATTCCTTGGAGCGTACCAGTGAGCTGGTTATCTGACATAGCTTTTCTCCTCTTTAAGATAGGTACTGCTTATAAATATCTTTATCAAGAACTCGAACCTTCTGCAACAGTTTATCAATCTTGGCTTCGTCCGCATTCGTGGCTTTGTAATTGCCCAAAACCCAGAAATAACGATTTAGAAGCAGGGGCTTAAGAGCGGCAGTGCGGGATGGATTTTCTCTTATTTCATTCTCCAGGCTGAACATGGAAGAGTTGAGCCTTGAGCTTTCTTGAGCTGTGAGCTCCCTCTTGACGCTAAAAACGCCCTCGATTTCAGCGTAAACTGGAATCCATTCTGCAATCTTGTCCGCAGGATAATTGAGCGCTCGCACTCGCTCTGCAATCTTTTGGACGAGATCGGACTCTATAAAATCGAGATCAATTTTGTCTGGACCAAGAAAAAAGGCTTCACGAAAAAGAATCTTGGCTGCATTTTGTTCTCCCGACAGGGCATAACAGTCAGCCAGTTCCGCAAGATACACCGCGTTGTCCTTGCGGATCTTTGTGGCCCTTTCAAGGTGAATAAGCGCGGTTTCGTAATCACCTAAAGCCTTTCTGCACCTGCCAAGGCGAAACTCCATCTCGATGCCCAACACCTTCTTTTGTTCGTCAGGAATCGATAGGAAAAAATCGAGGGCCATGCCGAACGCAAAACGCCTAAATGCATACTTAGCTCTCTCAAAATCGCCGCCAATTCGTACGAGAAATGTACAAAAACTCTTCCACTGTGCCAGGACAAAGTCCCCCCGCTGCAACGGAGGGTCAATTTTCTTCAAAGATTCCAGACATTCAGCCCAAAATTCGGAACATTTGAGGGCAAAAAGGACTTCTGAATCATCAAAGTCCATATGAAGAGCTTCGTCGAAAAATCGAGAGGCATTGCCAAGATCTACGTTCTTGAGGCATTCATAACCTTGTTCGAGTAAACTTGAGACGCGATCTCGATTATCCATTTGTACCCAATCCTAGTGGCTGTTTCAACTTATCATACTATCCGATAGCCGCCGAATGAGTCAATCGTTAGGGTTTTTTGAGAGGTCAAAATTGACAGTGCAGTAGCGGGAAGACCACGGGTCGTGGTACAATCTTTACATGAACATGAATAAGCTTATCGTTGCACCTTCAATTCTATCTGCTGATTTTACTGACCTGCAAGGTGCGCTCGCGATGATAGAGAAGTCTGAGGCTGACTGGGTTCATCTGGATGTAATGGATGGGCACTTTGTGCCGCCCATATCTTTTGGTACAAAGATGGTGTCGGATTTTCGAAAGCGATGTAAACTCCCCCTGGATGTGCACCTGATGGTTGAGCAGCCAGAACGAATGGTAGTGGATTTTGCAGAAGCCGGCGCGGACCTTATTACGTTTCATGCGGAAGCATGTGTGCACATGCATAGAACGGTCGAAGCTATCCATTCAAGTGGGAAGTCCGCAGGCATTTCGATCGTTCCTTCCACGCCAATTTCTTCAGTGGTGGAAATCTTGCCCTTTGTTGACCTTGTTTTGGTGATGACGGTCAATCCTGGGTACGGTGGACAAAAACTTCTGGAATTCTGTCTTAGAAAAGTTCAGCAATTGCAGGACCTCCGCAGATCTATGAAACTGAGTTTTAAAATATCTATAGACGGAGGAGTCTCTGCAAGGACAATGCCACTTATCGTTCCAGTCAGGCCTGATGTCCTGGTGATGGGCTCTGCTTTTTTCGAGTCGCCCGATCCAGTGGCGCTGGTCCAAGATATGCAGGCAGCTTTTGCCACCTCTCCAGTTTGCTAGAAGTTGGTTCTTAACAGGTAACTGCAATGCGCGCGGTGGTGCAAAGAGTTTCTAATGCGAGCGTAAGTGTGGAGATGGAAAACCCACAGACCGTCGTGGGCCACATTGATTCGGGAGTTCTCGTGTATTTGGGTGTTGCTCAAACCGACACCGTTGATGATGCAAGGTATCTTGCCGAGAAAATCGCCAATCTTAGAATCTTTATGGATACCGACCAAAAAATGAACCTGTCAGTTTTGGACTTGGGGTACCAAGCTTTAGTCATTTCGCAATTTACACTCTTGGCAGATGCCAGAAAAGGCAGAAGGCCTTCCTTTTCAGAGGCTGCACCGAACGACAAAGCCCTTGGCCTCTACGATGCCTTCTGCAATGAGTTGAAGCAAAAAGGCGTCGAGGTCCAGCGAGGAGTGTTTGGTGCAATAATGAGGGTCTCGTATACGAACGAAGGCCCCATAACGATCTTGCTAGACTCAAAGAAGCTCTTTTGAGTTCTTTTTTGAATGAATGAATAATGAATGACCTAAGGATGCAGACAATAGACACCTATCTGCCATCTTAAAAAGAAAGGCTTTGCATTCATGCAAAGCCTTTCTTTTAGTTCGTTCTCAATAAGAACTTATTTTCTTTGTTATTCTATTTTTACTATTTCTTTGTGCTGGAACGAGGCCTTCCTACTGGTCGCTTTAGCGAGGTGGCTTGAGATGCCGTCTTAGTGGCTCCTGTCGTTTTTGCAGCCTTCGTGACCGTCGAAGTCCTTCGCGCGGGAACTTTCGCTTTAGCAGATGAAGCCGCGCTCGTCTTTGTTGAACGAGTGCCCTTGGCTGTTGAAGCACTTGGTACACGACTGCTTCTTGCTGGAGCAGGAGAAGCTTTGGATTTGCCACGTGCAGGCGCGGCCTTTGAAGCATACTTTGTGGCGGACTCCTTTAGTGTCGTCGTAGTTGCAGTTCGTTTTGCCTGTGTTGCTCTCGGCTGTGTCTCTTTGGTCTGTACTTGGGCTTTGGCTGGTCTGCCACGTTTCTTAGGTGTAGTAGTTGTAGCTTGTTTTGAAGAA
>JBDKTP010000008.1:0-12921 GCA_039680115.1 Rectinema sp. | reverse complement strand
CCTGACATCGGAAGCAAAACTACCCATACAACCGCCAGAGTGACTAGATTTTCTTGTAGACTACGACGGCGTTTTGGCCTCCGAAACCCATCGAATTCTTGATAAATGCCCGAATTGGCATTGTTATCCCTACGTTTGGGACATAGTCCAGATCGCACTCTGGGTCTGGATTGTCCAAATTGATTGTGGCATGAACAAAGTCTTCGTTCATACCGAGGATTCCTGCAATCGATTCAATAGCACCGGACGCGCCAATGGTATGACCAATCATAGACTTTAAACTTGCAACTTTGAGTTTGTAGGCATGCTCGCCAAATGCAAGTTTTATTGCTTTAGTCTCGATAGGATCGTTTAACGGCGTAGACGTCCCATGTGCACTCACAAAGTCAATATCTTCCGGCGCAAGGCCCGCATCGGAAAGGGCAAACTGGATGGCGCGGGCCACACCTTGCCCCTCGGGTTCAGGCGCCGTAAGGTGATATGCATCGCAGGTAGAACCAAACCCTGCTACTTCGGCGTAAATCTTGGCACCTCGCGCGCGCGCGTGTTCATATTCCTCAAGCAAAAGAATTCCGGCACCCTCGGACATGACAAAACCATCGCGATCGCGGTCAAAAGGACGAGAAGCTTTCTGCGGCTCGGCATTGCGAACGGACAGGGCCTGGATATTGATAAAACTGGCCATGCTCATGCGTACAATCGAAGCCTCGGCACCACCCGAAAAGACCATGTCGGCATAGCCACCGCGGATAAGGCGCATGGACTGGCCTATGGCATCGGTGCCAGCCGCGCAGGCTGTAACAATGCATTGACAGGGGCCGTGAATTCTGAGGTTCATTGCTATCTGCGCAGGTCCGAAGTTGGCAAGCGCCTTGGCTACGGTCAGGGGTGGAACACGAGAAGGTCCGCGTTCCACAAGGCGGGACACAGCCTCTTCGATGCTTGTCGAGCCGCCCTCACCAGTGCCCAGGCAGACTCCGGTACGCTCTGGGTCAAGGTCTTCCCGCGTGAGCCCCGCGTCCTCAAGGGCTTCCAGGGCTGCATAGACCGAGAACTGCGTGTAACGGTCCATTTTGCGCGCTTCTTTGGAATCAATACGGATAGTGGCGTCGAAGTTCTTTACCTCGCCCGCGAATTTTACATCGAGGTCTGAAGTTTCGATTAAAGTGATGGGCGCAATGCCCGATTGGTTGTTGCGCACTGCTGACATAAAACTGGACACATCATTCCCCAAGGGGGATACGACGCCCATTCCCGTGACAACG
Organism: Rectinema sp.; assembly: GCA_039680115.1. Lineage (GTDB taxonomy): Bacteria > Spirochaetota > Spirochaetia > Treponematales > Rectinemataceae > JAFIHQ01. Next base: position 11,656 of record JBDKTP010000008.1, on the reverse strand, counting down.
ACTCGTCTTTTTGCCATGTTACATTCCCATCCCGCCGTCGACTGGCAGTACAACGCCTGTAATATACGAAGCTAAAGCTGAACAGAGGAAAAGGGCCGTTTTGGCCACTTCCTCCACGTTTCCGGCTCGACCAAGCGGTATTGTCTCTTTGAGCTTATTACGGAATTCTTCCGGGATCTGTTCCGTCATCGAAGTATCGATAAAGCCAGGAGCTATCGCATTGACGCGAATACCGCGCGATGCCACTTCCCGTGCCAGGCTCTTTGTAAGCCCGATGATGCCAGCCTTGGATGCCGAATAGTTTACTTGCCCTGAGTTGCCCTTTATGCCGACAACGCTGGAAACGTTGAGGATGCAGCCATCTTTTTGACGAAGCATCGGGCGGACAACCGACCGGCACGTATAAAAAGCACTCGTCAAATTGGTGGCGAGCACGGCGTTCCAGTCATCGGTCTTCATGCGCATAAGAAGGCCGTCGCGTGTTATACCCGCATTGTTGACAAGCACATCGATGCGTCCGTCGCGTGCCAACACCTCGTTTATGGCGGATTCTACAGAAGATTCGTCGGAGACATCGCACAAAAGCCAGATGGGCCTATAAAGCGAAGTTGCCTTGCTCGTTGCTGGCGAGACACCTGCCGGCGATATGTCTGAAGACGCTTCGTGTGCAGGCTCAATATCGGTGGAAGAAGGTTCCGAGCGGGAAAGGGCATAGACTTTGGCACCTTCCTCTGCAAACAGCTTCGCAATCGCAGCGCCAATACCGCGCGAAGCGCCGGTAACGACGCAAATCTTGTCTTTTAGCAAAAGTTCCATGGCGATGTGCCTCTCCTCCGCCTTACATAAGGCTCATTAACAGCTCTACATAGCTTATAGAGCCATAGATACAAGGTCGTCAAGTTTCCCGCAAGGGTGGCAAACGATTGTAGTATTGAAAGACTTCCAAAGGCCGGTCAGCACGTTTCCAGGTCCTGTTTCGAAGCAGGCGTCAAACCCAGCATCAACGATGGATGCCTCTTCGGTTGTCCACAGGACAGGGCTAATTACCTGTGCAATGGCCAGGGACTTGGCTTCGCTGCCTGTCTTGACCGGTTTGCCCGTGACATTGGAGAAAAACTCGATCGCAGGATCGTGAAACTCGATTTTTTCGACTACGTTGCCAAATTCATCGTGCGCCCAGTTCATGAGAGGCGAGTGGAAGGCGCCGGACACCTTAAGCCGAACAACGCGACGGGCGCCGGCAGCTTTCAATTTTTCTTCTGCACGTTCGATTTCTTCAACCGTGCCGGAAAGCACAGACTGCACAGGACTATTATAATTAGCTATCCAAACATGAGTTAGTCCAGAATCATTCAGGACCTCCTGAATTTTCTCTGGAGAAAGGAACAGGACTGCCGTCATGGTAGACGGACCGGAACGCCGGCCGGACTCGTCCATGAGTCTGCCACGCTCAGAGACGAGGTGGAACATATCGTACACGGAGATAATCCCGGCCTCAGCCAAAGCAGGATATTCGCCAACCGAAAAACCAGCACAACCTGCTGGCGTAATTCCGCGCTCCTTAGCGTACAGAGCTGCAGCTGCGCCGGCAAGTGCCACGGCGACCTGCGTATTCTGAGTCTGCTTGAGCGTTTCTTCGTCACTTTCAAAGAGCAGCTTTCGTGTGTCAATTCCAGAAGCTTGGGAAGCGAGGTCGAAAAGGTTTTGGACGGCCTTGCTCGCATCGTAAAAGTCTTTGGCCATGCCAGGGTACTGAGCGCCCTGACCTGGAAAGAGAAAACAATTCTTCAAAATTCATCCTCCTCAACAAATAGACAATAAAAAAACGAATCGCACTCGAAGGGACTGAATCCCAACCAAAGGGGAATGGAACCCCAACGAACAAGTAAGGAATGGAACTCCAACGAAAATCCCATTCTCAGAAAACCTTTCAAAATCATTATGGTGCAAAAGCGCCAAAGAATAAAGCCTGGATTTTTTGGCAAGGCGCCCACATCATCCGCGTGGTAACGCGGCACCACGGCTTAGGGTATAGCCCGCTCGATTGCTTCTGGCTGTCGCGCTCTCGATCTTTTACTCAGTTTGAGCGGCGCAGTGCACACCAGTTGGCGAAAACCCCAAGGTCAGGAGCTGGTCTTGAAAATCTACAGGGAGCAAAAGTGAATCAAGATAGACCGAGTTAACATGCAGCATGCAAAAGCGATCTACCAATGCCTGGATGAGAAGGCTGGCGAGGCCAAGGCGACGGTACCCTGATCGGACATAAACAAAGCGAATCCTGGCAAGAGCATGCCCGCCATGACTTTCCAGCACGCCGAGCGCGAGGGCAAGCGGCTCGCCCTCCTCATCAAGAACGTACGCTGCAAGCCCATGATCCAGAGCGTGCAGCGACTCCTTCTCCAAAGCGAGAAGCGAGGCCGGCAGAGCTTCGCCCGCTTCCGAGAGACTCTCGTCCAGGAGTTCCGAAGGATCAAAAGGCAGAGCGTCGAGGGAAGAAAGGGAAACGGAAAAGTCCGCAAGGAGGAGATCTTCGGTCTCTTCGGGCTCTTCAGGTAAACGCGCAAGACCGTTGGCTTCTCGAAGCGCGTTCAGCCAGTCTTTTATGCGCCTTTTCATATATTTAGTCTTGAAGTCGGCAAACGACTTTTCGGCGCCAGGAGTTTGAGTGAGGATTTCTTTGAATGTCTTAAAGACACGCTTGCCTTGGCTTAAGGCCTGGGAGAGTTGGACTTTGAGTTCAGGGTTGCGAACGGTGGCCACGTAGAGTTCCATCATTTTAAAACCATCGGCGGACTCCCATCCAGGAGGCGGAACGAGTTGTTCGGCCAATTGTCCGGATTCAGCAGTTGGATGGACTTGGTCGATTTTGGTGGCCCTGGTGGTTTTGTCCACGAGCTCGCCTGTGGCAAGGTCGACAAGAAAGGACTTGGATTGGTCTTCCATGGCAAAAATGATGCGCTCAAGAATGGTGTCCGTAAGTTCGAACATGAGGATCTCCTTTCTTTTCGATATGCAAGTCCAATAATCGAGTCTATGCGAAATCCAGGGGAATTGCACTAGCGGTGTTGGCGGGATGGAATCGATAGACGTGGGGTAGCAGTCGAGGTATACTGAAAAATGGTCGCTTGTTAGTATCTATTCATAGTGAAAAACAAGCCACAGTAAAAAACAGACGGCACACGAAATGAAAGCGAATCGGCACACGAAATGAAGGCCAACCTGCATCTCCATTCTCGATTTTCAGACGGTCGCCTGTTCCCTCGGGAAATTGCACAAAGCGCCGCCCTGCTCGGGATTGAGGCGGCGGCCCTGACGGACCACGATACGATGGGCGGCTCGGAAGCGTTTGTGGAGGAGTGCGGGCGGCTGGGGCTGGTGGGGGTGACGGGCTGCGAAATGGATGTGGTGGAGCCGAGTATCGATTACAAGAGCGAGTTGCTGGGGTATTTCCCGGGCAGGGCGGCGCGCGACTGCTGGTCTACGAACGTGCTGCTTTCCCAGGCTCAGCGTGAACGTAAAAAACGCATTGAGTACTACCTTTATTGGGCACAGGTGATTTTCAAGCGGCCAGACTTAACCTATGAAGACCTTCTGCGGGCACGGATTGTCCGTGGCTACGGAGTTTATGAAAGCGGCGGGGTGCTAACCGGTGATGCCAAAGCATGTGTGGATGACAATGCAGATGATCCTCCTCAAGATCCTCAAAAAGACCCTAAAAGTTATGACGGGCTTTCCTGGAGCAAGGTCGACCTTTTTCTCTATCTGCGCAGCAAGGGCTTAGTGCCGCAGTCGGAAACTTACAGGAAATTCAAGAAGGAATGGTTCGTCCCTGGTCGGTTTCCCAAATATCGGCTTGCTAAACCGCGAGTCGAGGATGTCGTGAGGGCGGTGCATAAAGATGACGGCTTTGTAGTTGTGCCACATTTTGGGCACCTTTGGAACGACGAAATCGAAGGTATGCAGCGCGACAGTGCACATTTCGATGCGCTTCTTTCTTATTTTCGGCGTTCGGGCGTCGACGGCATCGAATTGTATTGGTATGCTTCGAGCAAGAAAACGGAAACGATCAACGACTTTGTCCTTGCGCGGGCCGCCCCGCTGGGTTTTTTCTTTACCTATGGTTCCGATTGTCATGGTCCAGGCACCGACAAGTGCACAATCGACAAGTTTTCTGGCAATTTTAATGGTTTTGGTATAAGGAGTTAGAGTATGGCGCACGTGGTCGTTCCCGAAGCGGAAGCCATTCTGGACAAAGAATTCAAGGTTCTGGACAAGGGGTTTGTCCGGCTTGTCGATTATCTGGGTGGAGATGCGCGTATCGTCCAGGCGGCGCGCGTTTCTTATGGTGAGGGGACGAAAAGCTATCGGGAAGATGCCGCCCTTATCGATTATCTACTGCGCCATGAGCACACTTCGCCTTTCGAGCAGGTCATTCTGACGTTTCATGTCAAGCTGCCAATTTTTGTCGCCCGGCAGTGGATTCGCCACAGAACGGCGCGGGTCAATGAAATGTCCTCCCGCTACTCGATTTTGCCGGACGAGTTCTATGTCCCGGCACCTGAGGATCTGGCAGCCCAAAGCAAGGACAATAAGCAGGGCCGTGCCGACGAGCCTTTGAGCGACGCTCAGGCAGCGGAAGTGCTCGGCGTGGTGCGGCAGGCTCAAGAGCAGGCTTACGAGGGTTATTCGGCACTCATCGAACGCGATCTGGCGCGTGAGCTTGCCAGAATCGTGCTGCCGGTGTCCGTATACACGCAGTGGTACTGGCAAATCGATCTACACAATCTCTTCAGATTCTTCCAGCTGCGTTTGGATCCTCATGCACAGAAAGAGATCAGGCTCTATGCCCAGACCATGCTGGAAATTACGCGAGCGGTCGCACCTCTGGCCGTGGACAGTTTTGAACGGAACCTGCTGAATGGTGTTCGTTTTTCTGGTCCAGAGATGGAAGAGCTTCGACGTCGGTTGGCGGCTTTGCAAGATTCCACTGGCCAGCCCGGCCAGTCCGTACAGGCGTTGCAACCCGAGGTTGGACATCTTAAGGGCAAGGAGCTCGAACGTTTCGAGGAAAAGCTCAAGACGGGCAAGCAGCTCTAAGTTTGGGCTGGTCATGGCATTGTCTACGATGAAATTTGAAGATTCTCGAGGTTTTTAGAATGAAACGACAAGAGATTGCGATCAAAGATTTTTTGTTCGACCCTGCATTTTTTGAGAAAAAGTGGCTCTTGCTCACGGCTGGCGATTTTGCTCCATCAGAGCCGGGGTCAGGTTTCTGGTCAGGTTCAGGGCAGAGTTCGGGCCGACCTTATAATTCCATGACGATCTCGTGGGGCAGCGTTGGGCAGGTGTGGAACAAGCCATTTTTCCAGGTCTTTGTACGTCCTACCCGCTTTACCTATGGTTTTATGAACGAGAGCGAGGGCTTTACGCTTTGCGCTTTTCCTCGTCAATACAAGCCAGCGCTGGGCTTGCTCGGTGCTAAGTCTGGGCGCGATGGTGACAAGATTGCAGAGAGTGGGCTAACGCCGATTGCGTCGCGGCTCGTCAGTGCCCCCGGGTACGATGAAGCTGAACTTATTGTTGAGTGCAGAAAGATGTACTGGCAGGATATGGATTCGAGCCACTTTTTGGATCCGACCATCGAGACGAATTACAAGAGCGCCGATTACCATCGCATCTTTTATGGCGAGATTTTGACTGTGAGTGGCACGGACGACTACAAAAAGCGCTAGAGTGTCCTGTTTTAGCGCCTTCACAAGGTTTTCGGCACATTAATAGGCTACGTGTGCCATGTTGCATGCGACATGCAACGTGGCGGGTTACTCCACGTTACTCCACATAATATTCCACCCAGTCTTCGGAAATTGCATCCACCACGGCTGAGTCGAACCATTTAAGGAAATTGGTTATTTCAACATAATCGATATAGTCCACAAAGGTGATTTGCGACTCAACGCCCAAAGAGCCGTCATCATCGATGAAGAATGTTCCTATGCTCCACTCGTTATTGAGTGTATTCGCTAGTTCATAGAGCGTACCCTGGCCTTGTGATTGATCCAGGCCACTAAAATACACCTGGGCAAGAATTCTGTCCAAGCCCGATTTTGACAACTTAGGGTAAAGCGAGACGGTGATGTTCTCGTCGTAGTCTTCATAGACGAGATAGGTCCCACCTTCAGAAATTGTTACCTCTGTGCCCCGATCGTTCAACCATCCGGCGAGCTGTTTAGTAGCCCGTTGATTGTCAGCGCCCGAAAGGATGAGGCTTGCCTGTGCTGATAGACTGTTCAAACCGAGCGCCAGGAAAAGAAGGGCAAAAACGATGGATTTTTTCATTGAAGCTCCTCCCATGACGGGGTCATGGAGCACGAGGGATGTCCTTACTCTGCGAGTTTGGTGCCACAAACCCTCTGCGCTGCAAATCTTAATCTATTTGTCGGTGAGATGCAATTTTGTGCGTACGTGGGCCTTCCGCTTGACCCTTCTTCGTTTTTTCGCGATATATGAGCAGTTGGCAATGTGTCAAGTTGGTACTGCGTCAATAGTCAGCGGGGACTGGCAGCACCCTTTGGGCCTTCTGGTCGCCGTGAAAAGTTATGGCTCTAAGCTGTTTTGAGGAGTAATTCATGAATCTGGTTCCAGAGAAAAAAGCGAACCCAAACATCAAAAGGGTCGTTGGCGTTATAAGCGGAAAAGGCGGCGTTGGTAAGTCGAGTGTTGCGGTGCTTTTGGCGGAGGCGCTGGTTGCGCGTGGGATGAAGGTGGGCGTTCTGGACGCGGACATCACGGGGCCGAGCATTCCCCGACTTTTGGGTGTAGATTCTTTTAGGGCAGAGTCTGATGGCGAGCATTTGATCCCAATTGAGAGTGAAGAGGGGATCAAGGTGCTTTCTATCAATCTCTTTAACGAGAACGAAGACGAGCCGGTAATCTGGCGGGGCCCGCTGCTTGCCAAGGCTGTTGAACAGTTCTGGACGGACACCGAGTGGGGGGTTCTGGATTATCTTATTGTCGATTTTCCCCCGGGGACCTCGGACATAGCGCTTTCCGCGTTCCAGCAGATTCCATTTACAGGAGTTGTTGTGGTCGGGACGCCACAGGATTACGTTTCCATGATCGTGAACAAGTCGGTGAAGATGGCGGTGATGCTCAAGGCGCCGGTTTTGGGGTTTGTACAGAACATGGGCACCATAATCTGCCCGCACTGCGGCGAAAAAACGGCGCTCTTCGACGATGGATCGAATAGCGATTTTAGAAAGCTGGGGTTGCCCCTGCTTGCTGACTTGCCATGGCGCAAAGAACTTGCACAGGCGCGTTCTATCCGGTGGACAAGTCTGGGCACGGCAGTGCAGCGCGAAGCCGATGGCCTCGCGAACGAAGTGGAACTGGCCATTGCGGCAACCAGACAGAGCGCAGCCAATGCTCAACAAACGCCTTAAGGGGCCTTTGTACGTGAGGTCTTGAAGGTCAAGATTTATTTAACACAAAATAACTTGACAGATCAAAAAGTGCAACTTACTCTGGCCATTAGGAGGAAACTATGGTATCAGGAGTTGCTGCACTTTTGCTTCTTCTTTTGGCTGTCATTGCCATCGTGGTTTTCACGGGAAAGTACAAAATAAACGCTTTCTTGGTGCTTATCGGTGTCTCCTTCGTATATGGCCTACTCATAGGCCTGCCACCGCTCGATGTGGTGACAAATATCAAAAACGGATTCGGAGGAACGCTGACGAGCATTGGAATTGTCATTGTAGCGGGCACCATAATGGGGACGATTCTAGAAAAAACCGGTGCCGCCCTTTCCATGACCCAGGCGATTCTTAAGGTAGTGGGCAAGTCGCGCGCCCCTCTAGCCATGAATATCGCAGGATATATCGTTTCTATACCCGTCTTCTGCGACTCAGGCTATGTCATTCTGAATCCTCTCAATAAGGCGCTTGCCAAGGAGTCTGGCACTTCCATGGCGGTTATGGCGGTTGCCCTCTCCACGGGGTTGTACGCGACGCATACAATGGTGCCGCCAACACCAGGGCCTATCGCTGCAGCAAGTGCACTAGGTGCGGATTTGGGGAGGGTCATTCTTCTGGGCTTGATTGCTGCCATTCCGGCGGCGCTTTCTGGTCTTCTCTGGGCAACAAAAGTCGCGAAAAAGTACGAGATTGAGCCCGAAATACACGAAACCTATTCTGAGATTGTCAAGAAGTTCGGCAAGTTGCCCAATACTGCGCTGTCATTTGTTCCGATCATACTGCCGATCGTATTGATTCTGCTAAAGAGCGTTGCGGAATTTCCATCCAGACCTTTTGGAGATGGTGGCTTTAGAATTTTCCTGTCGTTTATTGGAGATCCAGTTACGGCGCTCATTCTTGGTGTCTTGAGTGCTTTGCTGCTGGTACGAAAGTCCGACATGAAGGCGGCGGTTTCAGACTGGATGGGTCAAGGGATTAAGGACTCCGCAATCATCCTCGTCATCACCGCAGCTGGCGGGTCGCTTGGTGCCATAATCAAAGCAAGTCCAATTACTGATTTTATCAAAATGAACCTTGCGACGATGCATCTTGGCATGTTCCTTCCCTTTATAATCTCTGCTGCGCTTAAAACAGCACAGGGCTCCTCGACGGTGGCCATCGTGACGACAGCCGGCATCATGGCGCCGCTTTTGCAGACGCTTGGACTCGATCCAGCACTCACGACGATCGCGATCGGCGCTGGTTCAATGGTGGTCTCGCACGCGAACGACTCGTATTTCTGGGTTGTCTCTCAATTCTCCGGAATGCCGGTCAACACGGCGTACAAGGCGTATACATCAGCGACCGCAGTTGAGGGCGTAGTGGCTTTTATTGCTATTCTTATTATGTCGCTTTTTGTGTGAGCAACATTCGGCAGGTTCGATGAACAAATTTTACGCTTCGTGGTGCGAGCGCATGGGCTTGAATGCCTATGTAGCCGGCGATTACAAGAAGGCCGAGAACTGGTTCCGAAAGCTCGAGCAATCGGAACCAGATTCTATACGAGTCTTAAGAAACCTTGGTGTCGTTTTGCTGGCACAGGGCAAAGGCGAAGAGGCAGAGCACTACCTTCTTAGGGAAGAGCAGCTTTATGGTGCTTCATTTGACCGGCATGCAGCGCTGGCAGATCTTGCATATTCAATTGGGAAACGGGAGCAGGCGGCGGCAAGGTATCGGAGCGCACTTGGTGAGCCGGAATGTACAGAAGGTGGGAAGGCGTATCATAGAAGAGCCTTTCTTGAAGAGCGCCTGGCCCTGTGTCAGGATCCTGTCGCCTTCGCAGAAACACGAAAAGCAATGGAACTTTTCCAGCGTGCCGAAAGGCTAAGAGAAGAAGGGAATTATGAAGCAGCTGCGGAGGATTTTCTTAAGTCATTTTATTTTGATAGAACGAATTGGCCGGCACTGAACAACGCGGCATCGATTTATCTTAATCAGCTTGATTCACCGGCAAAGGCAGAGCCCCTCTTCAGAAAAGCATTTGAGCTTTCTGGCAGTACTCAGGTGGCGCGCAATATGGAACTGTGCGAGCAAGCCAGAGCGCGAAGATCAAAGGATGGCAATAAAGATAAATAAAGATAGCAGAAATAAAGATAGCAGAGAGGAAGGCCATGGACACTGAAAAGGAAAGGATGCTTCGGGAAGACGCCAAAGCGATTTTCCAGGCTGCGGTCGATCGTGTGATGCCTCAGAATCTGTTTTCGTACTGTCTTGCAGTAGAAGAGGGTTTTTTGCGCGTATCCGATGGTACCACAGGCAAGACGGTAAGGGCCTATGACCTTTCGGTTTATACGCATATCGTGATTGCGGCGTTCGGAAAAGCTGCGCTTCCAATGGCCACAAGCTTTGTTTCGACACTTGGAAACAGGGTCTCGAGTGGCCTCGTGGTGACAAAAGCTGTGGAAACCGAGGCTGTAGACACAAAAACCGCGGATGCAAAAGTTGGCGGCGGAGCACACGCGCCGGCAGGTGGCCAGGAGAGCCTTAAGGCGCGCCAATTCCTTGCGGCACATTCCATCCGTGTTGTTGAGGCAAGCCACCCTGTACCGGACGAGCGTTCATGGTCTGCGGCAAGGGGAATGCTCGCACTTGCTGCTGATGTGCGGCGGTGGGAGGCTTTGGGCGAAAAGACGCTTGTGTGTGTTTTGGTGTCCGGCGGAGGCAGCGCCCTGCTTTCTGCCCCGGCTGATGGTTTGTCGCTGGAGGACAAGGCGGCAGTTACGAAACTGTTGCTTGGCTGTGGTGCAACGATCCACGAGCTGAACACGGTGCGGAAACACCTGTCGGCGATAAAGGGAGGACAGCTTGCAAAGGCATTCTTCCCTGCAACGGTGCTCAGCCTTGTCCTCTCTGACGTTGTGGGCGATGACCTGGACACTATAGCTTCGGGCCCAACGGTTGCCGACCGCAGCACGTGGCGGGACGTTGCCGCAATCTTCGAACGCTTTAGGCTCGCGCCTTTGCTGCCCGAGAATGTCGCCCGGGCGGTGGAAGAGGGGGTCGAAGGAAGACGGCCGGAAACGCCAAAGCCGGGCGACGCGGTTTTCCAATCCTGCACGACGGTGCTTGTGGGCACGAATTTCCAGGCGCTTTTGGAGGCCGAGCGGGCAGCAAAGGCGCGTGGCTACAACACCCTGCTTCTTGGAAGCCGCATTGTGGGTGAGGCGCGCGAGATAGCTAAGGTGTTTTCTGGCATGGCCCAGGACTTGGCGCTGCATGGGAAACCTGTTGCGATTCCTGCGTGCATTATTGCAGGTGGCGAAACGACAGTGACACTTCGCGGGAAAGGCAAGGGCGGCAGGAATCAGGAGATGGCTCTGTCGTTCCTGAACGAGTTTGAGCGCTTCCCCGCTGTACTCGATCCGTATAGGCAAGACATTGTCTTTTTGTCCGCTGGTACGGATGGGAATGACGGCCCCACCGATGCTGCCGGGGCTTTTGCCGACTCTGAAGCGCTTGCCACCGCGCAAGAGCAGGGTTTGAACCTCGAACAATACCTGGCAGAGAACGATTCCTATCACTTTTTTGAAGCAGCGGATGGCCTCTTTAAAACAGGCCCTACCGGCACGAATGTCTGTGATATTCAGATCCTACTCGTCGGGCAGCCCAAGCACTAGGGACTGTTTCTAAAAGTCTGCAACAGGGCTATAGTGCTTATTGGAGCGAAGCAATGGAAAGCACTAAGCGGATTGCGCTGGTAGCGCACGACAATGAAAAGCGCGAATTGGCGGAGTGGGTCGCGTACAATTGGCAAACACTGATAAAGCATGAACTTATCTCAACAGGGACAACCGGACGCCTTGTGGAGGAGACCATCATTGCAAAGGCAGGAGGTGTCAAGCCTGATGGTCTGAACCTCTCACGACTAAAATCGGGCCCCTTGGGTGGAGATCAACAGGTCGGTTCACTCATCGCGGATGGGAAAATCGACATAATGATCTTCTTCTGGGACCCGATGTCGCCGCAACCGCACGATGTCGATGTCAAGGCGCTCCTGCGAATTGCGGTGCTTTACAATATACCGATGGCTTGCAATAGAGCGACAGCGGATTTTCTGATCTCGAGTCCGATTTTCAACGCCGCTTATGAGCCGGCTGTCAGAGACTACAGCGACTATTTGGCCAGGTCGATTCCCAAGGTCTTGCCTT
>JBDKTP010000007.1:0-4911 GCA_039680115.1 Rectinema sp. | reverse complement strand
AAGAATACAAAACTTTCAAGTTACGTGGCCAAAAACTTACGTAAGATTCATGATATCATATTCCCAAGTTTGTTCAAGTGGGATATGATAAAAACGTGACGAAATCGTATACGGAAAGCCTGAAGATTGGCGACCTCGCCGCCATGTTCGGCACCACGGTCAGGACCATTCGCTATTACGAGGAGCTCGGCCTTTTACGCTCGGACGATCGCTCGGAAGGGCTGCACCGTCACTACCCGCTCGTCAATATCATCTATCTCAAGCGCATTCGTCAGCTCAAAACCTATGGCCTCAGCCTGGGTGAGATCAAAGAGTTCTTCGACCTCGCAGAGAAGGATCCTACGGGCGAAAAGTGCAGGGCTTTGCTGATTCAAAAAAATAGAGAAAAAATCGAGGCACAAAGAGCGGTGCTTCTGGAAGCTCAGGCAAGGATCGATGCGCTGCAGGCGGAAACTGAAACGCTTGAGACTACGAGCCAGTTCTTCAGCTGCCCCGGCAGCGAATGCAAGGATTGCAGCATTGGGGAGTACTGTGAACAAAATGAGCGTGAGCCAAATGAAACGCACAATTCTGGCGATTGACATCGGAACGACGAGCGCCAAGGCGGCGCTTTTTTACCACGACGCGAACTGTTCGGCGCTCGCCAAGGCAGATATTCCGGCATTCCACTTAGAAGATCCGGTGTGTCATGAGGTGGCGCCTTCTGCCTGGGAGATGGCAGTCGCTTCTATGGCCTGGGACCTCGCAGGCGACGACCCGGCCGGCTTTCGTGCCATTGAAGCGATCGTTATAAGCGGCAATGGTCCCACGATTGTTCCGATAGATGGAGAGGGTAAACCGCTCTGGAATGCGCTGACATGGATGGATAGGCGCGCTTCGCACCAGGCGGCTGAAGCCGGGCGGGCGCTGGGGCGCCAGATCGACCCGGAATATAATTTGCCAAAGATACTATGGTTTCGGGAACATAAGCCGGATGTTTACAAAAAAGCAAAGTTTTTCGTTTCCTGCCCAGAATATGTCTGTGGCAGACTCTCTGGTACGTGGGCAACCTTTTTGCCGGCACAGGGCTTTCAGGAAATTATCTGGGACGACGAGGCGCTCGAGGCGTTGCAGCTGGATAAAGAGAAGTTTCCCCCTTTTGCAAGGCCAGGTGAGCGCCTTGGCGTGGTAACGGCAGAAGGAGAAGATCTTTTTGGTGTGCCCGAAGGGGTACCTGTGATTGCTGCAGGACCGGATTTTGTTGCGTCGCTTTTGGGAACCGATACAACGCGGCCTGGCCGTGCGTGTGACCGCAGTGGCACTTCGGAGGGCATAAACTTGTGTACTGACAAGGCCGTGCCTAAAGACGACAGACTGCTTTTTATGCCCCATGTCATAAGCCCATACCGCAACATCTCGGGGGTTATCTCTACGAGCGGAGAAGCGCTCAACTGGTTTAGGCGCGCTTCGGAAGTAAACACCGGGGCCGGGGCCGGAGCCACCCTGGAGAGCTACGAGGCCTTGTTTGCGCAAGCCGCGCGCGCCTCAGCGGGCGCAGAAAAGCTGCTTTTTTTGCCGTATCTCGCAGGGGAGCGGGCGCCGATCTGGAACCCGGACGCGCGCGGTGTGTTTTTCGGCCTGACATTACGTCATGGGCACGCCGAAATGGCCCGCGCAGTGCTGGAGTCTACGGCTTTTGCCATGCGGGATGTCATCGACGTCATGGAAAGTCTCGGTGCAAAGGTGTCGGACTTGCGGGTTACGGGACGCTCTTCGCGCAATCCTGTGTGGAACCAGATTAAGGCCGATATCACTGGTAAGCCGGTCCTGGCTCCTCGATTTTCCGACGCCGAGCTTCTTGGCGACTTGAGTATCGCGCTATATTCGTTGGCGGGGGGAGACCCCGTAGGGAGTGGTCCTGCCGGTGACGCTGTAGGTGTTAGTTCTCTTGTGGACGTGACGGCAAGAATAGCGCGTATTGAACGCATTTTTGAGCCAGATACCACCAAGACTAAGCTCTACGACGATCTTTTCGGCGTCTATCGGCAAACCTATAAGGCGCTTGTGCCTGCATTTGTATCGCTCAAAAATGCCGGTGCGCCTCTTGACCCTTTGGAGCGTAACATCTAACTTTACTAGAGAAAAATAGGAGTATGTGTATGCCCGAAACGCATGTTGTTGTTAATCTTTCCAATCGTCACATCCATGTGACCAAAGAAGACCTCGAAGTTCTCTTCGGCAAGGGTCACAGCCTCACCAAGACCAAAGACCTTATCCAGCCTGGGCAGTTCGCTTCTGCAGAGACTGTCACCATAAAAGGACCAAAGGGCTCCATCGATGGAGTCCGTATTCTTGGGCCAGAACGCAAAGAGACCCAGTGCGAAATCCTTGCAAGCGATGTCTTCAAACTCGGTGTTCCCGGCTGCCCTGTGCGCGAATCTGGAGACTTGGAGGGTAGTTTCCCCTTTGAAGTGATCGGACCAGCAGGTTCCTTAAAAAAAGAGCGCGGTCTTATCATCGCAAAGCGGCACATTCATTTTAGCCCAGACGATGCAAAGCGCTTTGGTGTCGTGGACAAGCAGATTGTGGCAGTCAAAGTAGGAACAGAAAGGGCGGTCATCTTCCTGAATGTCGTGTGCAGGGTTGCGGGCAATTATGCCCTTGAGTGCCATATCGATTTTGACGAAGGCAATGCGGTCGGTGTGTCTTCCGGCGTTATGGGCGAGATTGTCAATGTCCAACTTTAGCGAGGGCGTGGCTAAGTCGAAGTGTCCGATACATCGAGCAATGTAATGAACAAAGTCATTTTGAAGGCGCAGGATCTGGATGGTTACCTCACGCAGGAAGACAACAAACGCATCGCCACTATGGATGCGCTCTATCGCGAGGCCATGGTTTCGTTCAACATTTTGAGCACCAGTAAGCCCAAACAGGAAGCCAAAAAAGAAGAGTCTCGGCTCATCGATCTCTATAACCAGATGGGAAGCCTTATGCAGGAAATCTGCAAGAGCGAGCCGCGTATTCAGGTCTATTCGTTCGTAAGCCCTCAGGAGAACCACGGTGAGGCTTCGAGGCTCATTGCCAAGTTGCGCGACATCAACACAGGGCGCAACGAATTTGTGTACTACATCCAGCGCGCCTTCGAAATGCTCTTTAATCTTGCCTATAGTGCAAAAACCTCGCAGAAAAACTACCTCATCGTAAAGACGCCTGTCACAGTGCCAGTCCAGAACTATGCGGTGCACAAGATCCCCAACCTGGACGATCAACTTTCCAATACCGTCATGTGCGTTATGCTCCGCGGGGCGTTGCTCCCGTCCATGATCATCTCTAAAGAGATTCAAGAATACTCTTCTACAGGATATCTGACGCCTTTTGCGCTTTTCAAGATCAAGCGCGACGACACTAAGAACGAACACACCATGGAGTATGTTTTGGACTTGGACAGATCGTACTTCCATCTTGAGGACCTGGACGGTAAGGATCTGCTCTTTGCCGATCCAATGAATGCCACCGGTGGTTCGCTCGTGACCATCGTCAAATTTCTGCAAAACAATGGCGTAAAGCCAAGGTCTATCAAATTTTTCAACGTGATCTCTGCGCTGAAAGGGAGCCTGCGCGTGGTGCGTGCGGTGGAGAATATCACGATCTACACGCTATGGATGGATCCGTCCCTAAACGAAAGCGCCTATATCATGCCGGGGCTCGGGGATGCAGGGGATCGCATCAACGGCAAGGACGAGGACGAACATCCGCGCGACATGCTGCGGCTCGTTGCCGACTACGGAACGAATATTACCGGGCTCTATAGGTCCCAGATTCGCGTTATAGAAGAGACTGTTCTACACCGCTAGGTCTCTCTTTTGGTTTAGAATCAATAATTGAAAGGTATTCATGCGATATTTCGTCTTTTGTAAAGATCAGCTTATTGTCTCGATGCCGCTTGAAAGTGACCTGCAAAATGGTAGTTCTCAGAACAGCGCCAGGAAGGCTGAGTCATATCTCGGCACTTTGGTCCTGACATGGCAAGGTTTCCCTGAAGACGATGCAAGGGATATCCTAAAGCGCGCACACAGGGCTCATTTCAGATTTAAGAACGAAGAGTACGGTGTATGGTCTATAGACCAGGCTGAAGAAGGATACTTTAAACAGTTCGCTCATATAAAAGTGCGCGAGTTAATCGGTATGTTGGATCAAGAGTCCATGGCGCTTGTCATTAGGGCAATGGCGTACGCAAACTGGTCGCTCGTTTCCAACTTCTGCGGTGCCTGTGGTTCTCCTTTGCAAGAAGGCGAAGACGACGAACATCTGGCAAAGGTGTGCAGTCACTGCGGGCGCGTTTTTTTCCCGCGCATGTCGCCTGCGGTGATCGTACTCATCCATAAGGAAGACCGGATATTGCTTGCCCACAACCTTTCATTTCCCGATGGCCGCTACGGTTTGATAGCAGGCTTTGTGGAACTGGGTGAAACCTTCGAACAGACAGTGCACCGGGAAGTAATGGAGGAAGCAGGGATAGAGATTTGTGAGCCGCACTATGTCCGCTCTCAACCGTGGCCATTCCCAGATTCTCTGATGGTAGCCTTTGATGCCGACTGGAAGGCAGGAGAGCCTCGCCCTGATGGAAAAGAAATAGGTGCCCTGGGTTGGTTTACGCTGGACGAACTTCCTAATATTCCACTTCGGGGCAGTGTTGCGCGCTATCTCATTGATCATGCGGTTGAACAAAATCGAAAACAGAAGAAAACCTAATCTACACAAAAAAGCATAAGGCCCCTCTTGTGCTCCTCATTTTTTGTCTCTAGGATGCATCTCAGAAAGAGGGAACCTATGGAATTCTCCTGGAGCTTTATCATCGATATTGGGCTCGTTTCGGTTGCACTGCTCATAGCCACCTATCTGCGGTCAAAAATTGGGTTTTTTCAAAAGTAC
>JBDKTP010000006.1:0-13740 GCA_039680115.1 Rectinema sp. | reverse complement strand
TGCAATACCACAGGGCTTATCCGGGCAGTGGATTGCCTTGACCGTGCGGTAGGCATCGAGAAGGTCGCCATAACGATTATCCGCCGCGTCGCCGATCCTGGCGACTATCACCGCGGGCTCACGAACGCACTCCAGATCGACAAGGCGCCGAGCCATCAGGCGCTCGACCTTATGACGATAATGCCGCATGTGCAGGCGACGGGCATCCTTGTGCACACGCCGGTGACGCATGGACATATTATCACTGTGGTGGCCACGCCGAAAAAGTCGGTGACGCCCAAGGACGTGGAAGAGATTCTCGACCAGCATCCGCGCATAAGAATGGTGTCCGTAGACGAAGGCTTCCTCGGCAATGCGTCGCTCTTCCGCTACGCGCGCGACCTAGGCAATCCGCGGGGCGACATGTACGAAATCGCCTGCTGGCGCGACTCGATTGTGATGAGCGGCAACGACATCATGTTCGCCATCAATGTGCCGCAGGAGTCGGTGGTGATCCCGGAAAACATGGACGCGGTGCGGGCCTGTATGCGAATGCAGGAAGACCGCATCGAGGCAACGGAAACGACGAACAAGTACCTGGGCATCGGGAAGTGGAGAAACCTCAAATAGCACAGACGCCAGAAACATCGCGTGCGCTGAACATGGCGCCGCGGTGCTCAGCGGACTTCTGGCGGCGCCACTTCTTGTGGTTCGCGGCTGAGTTCAAACGGAGGGACATATGGAAAAGGCAAAACTCAAAATAAAGCCGATTTCCGACTTCGATCTGGCAGGCAAGACGGTCATTTTCAGGCCAGATCTCAATTCACCACTCGATCCACAGACGAAAAAGATAGTAAATACCAATCGGCTCGAAAAGACCGTGCCGACGCTTAAGGCGCTTCTGGACGGCGGGGCCAAGGTGGCGATTATTGCGCACCAGGGCGACACGCTGGATTATCAGAATCTCATTCCGCTGGAAGAACATGCGGCCATTCTTTCGCGCCTGTGTGGGCGCCACGTAACGTACATCGACGATGTGTGCGGGCCCGCAGCGGTGGCTGCGGTAAAGGCGCTGAAAACCGGCGAAGCGGTCATCCTGGGGAACTTGCGTTACCTGACGGAAGAGGTTTCGTCTTTTGAAAAGGAGGTCAAGCTCACGCCGCAGGAGATGACGAAGACCTGGCTTGTGAGGACTTTGGCGCCTCTTGCAGACCTTTATGTGAACGACGCGTTTGCTGCGGCGCACCGGAACGCGCCGTCCATGGTCGCTTTTGAAGAAGTGCTCCCGACTGCTGCGGGTTTTCAGCTTATGGACGAGTATTCTGCGCTCAAACAGGTTTTGGAAAATCCAAGGCGGCCGTGCGTTTATGTGCTCGGCGGAGCAAAGATTTCGGATGCTTTTGACATGATGCGTAAGGTACTCACCGATGGGAGCGCGGACAAAATCCTCACGGCCGGCGTAACAGGGCTTGTGATGCACCTTGCGCGGGGCAAGGACCTGGGAGCAGCTGCAGATAAGTTTCTGAAAGACAGGGCGCTCGACGTGTTTATACCAGAAGCGAAAGCCCTGTTAGAAGAATTCGGGGACAAATATGTGCTGCCGGTGGACTTGGCGTACGAGTCTATCGGACCGGACGGCCAGAAGGTGCGCGCCGAAGCAGATGTCGATCATCTGCCCAAGGGTGTGCTCTTCCCTGATGTGGGGCACAAAACCATCCAGGAATTCAGCAAGGTCATAGCAGGCGCAGGCTCGGTGTTCGTCAATGGTCCTGCGGGCATGTACGAGACACCGATGTGGGCGGATGGCACGCGCGGGATTTGGAAGGCGATAGAGGACTCTCCTGCGTACACGGTGATTGGCGGCGGGGACACTATCAGTGCAGCTGCGCGTTTTACAGACATGAGCAAGTATAGTTACGTGTGCACAGGTGGCGGGGCTATGGTGCGCTTCCTGGCAGGTAAGAGGTTGCCACTTATCGAGGCGATGGAAAAAGCAGGTGCGCGAGACGCAAAACCGTGATAGGCTAAGGTTTCGTGATTGTGGTGCAAAATTGTGGTGCAAAATTGTGGTGCAGGGGCGCTCTCATGGTTCTTCATTTTGGGCCGTGATTCCTGAGCCACTCAGGTTAACAAAGAGTTTTTTAAAGGAGTTTTGCCATGGATATCGATTTTGATCTCAACAACTTGGATAAGGCGTTCCCTGCCGATTTTACCCCGGATCAGCGCGCCAAGGCGCAAACGCTCTTTTTAAAGCGGCTTTCGCTGTCTGCACATGAGTTCTACGGCGGGAAGATGCAAGTCATCCCCAAATGCGGATTTTATGGATTTAACTGGTTCAACGTCTGGTACACACCGGGCGTTTCGGCCGTCTCAACCTCGATCCGCGACAAGAATGACCTTTCGTTTTCGCTTTCCAACAGGGGCAACCTGGTGGGAATAGTCTCTGACTCGACGCGGGTTTTGGGCGATGGGGACTGCACGCCCCCGGGCGGTTTGGGCGTGATGGAAGGCAAGGCCATGCTGATGAAATATCTGGGTGGCGTGGATGCGGTGGCGCTGTGCATGGACTCGCGTGGCAAGGACGGCAAGCACGACCCGGACAAGATTATCGACTTTGTAAAGATGCTGCAGCCTTCAGTGGGCGCGGTGAATCTTGAGGACATCAGCCAGCCGAACTGCTTTAAGGTGTTGGACGAGTTGAGGGAAAGCTGCGATATTCCGGTGTGGCATGACGATGCGCAGGGCACGGCGTGCATTACGCTCGCGGGGCTGCTCAATGCACTCAAACTAGCAGGCAAGAAGCTGTCCGATGCACGTATCGTGCTGCTTGGCGCGGGCGCTTCCAATACAACGATTGCGCGGCTCATCCTGGCGGACGGCGGCGATCCTGAGAAGCTGGTGCTCTTCGATTCTAAGGGCTCGCTACATTCGGGCAGGAAGGATATCGAGTCTGACCCTGCATTCTACCGCAAGTGGGAACTGTGCAAGATGACGAACCCGCAGCATTACGCGAGCGAGGCCGAGGCGTTAAAAGGCGCCGATGTGTTAATTGCGCTGTCCACGCCGGGGCCGGACACGGTCAAGCGCGAATGGGTGCATTCTATGGCGCCAAAATCGATTGTGTTCGCCTGCGCTAACCCGGTGCCGGAGATTTGGCCGTACGCGGCAAAGGAAGAAGGCGCCTTTATAGTGGCGACCGGCCGAGGCGACTTCCCCAATCAGGTGAACAACTCGGTGTGTTTCCCTGGCATTCTGAAAGGGGCGCTCACGGTGCGTGCAAAGAAGATCACCGACGCCATGGCCATCAAGTGTGCACATTCCATAGCAGATTTTGCAGAAAAGCGCGGAATTTCGCCGGACAACATTACGGCGACAATGTCCGAGACAGAAGTATACGCCCAGGAAGCGGCGGATGTGGCGATGCAGGCGATTGCGGACGGCGTTGCACGTGTCAGCATGAGCTGGGACGAGGTATATGCCAAGGCAAAGGCCGATATCGCGGCGTCCAGGGCGATGTTCGATTCGCTGCAGGAACAGGGCTTTATCGCCAAGCCCTCGAGCGCGATGCTGAACGAAGCGTTCCAGTGGGCCGTCGATCAGGTTCAAAAATAGGGTCTATGTCAGGGACAGGGCTTGTTACGGTAGATATTCCGTATCGAGACGGTTTCTTCACGCTGAAGTTGCCTGACGACGCAGAGCTTGTTGAGCCAAATGCGTTGGATGGCACACTGGCTGGACTGGGCGGGCAGGCGGCTCTCAAGGGCACGGGTGATTCTGCGCGAGATCTTGTCGCGGCGCAAGTGGCGAAGCCAATCGACGCTGCGCCGTTCGAAGAGTTTTTGCAGGGCGCCACGGACCTGCTCGTCATTGTAAATGACGGAACGCGCCCCACGCCCACATCAGTGGTGCTGGACTGCATCGGGGACGCGCTGGAATCGCACAACGCGCATTTTTTGGTGGCTACGGGCGCGCATCGGGCGCCAACCGAAGAAGAATACCGGCGAATTTTCGGAGACAAGTATATTCGATTTCGCGGCAAGACTGAAGCGCACAACGCAAAAGACGCGGCGTCGCTTGTGAGTTTTGGACAGACGCGCAGCGGCACGCCGATTTTGCTCAATAAAAGAGTGGCCGAGGCGGACCGCATTATTGTCATTGGGTCGGTGGAGCCGCACTATTTTGCAGGTTACACCGGCGGGCGCAAGGCTTTTCTGCCAGGCGTTGCGGGCTATGCGACAATCGAAGCCAATCACAAGCTGGCGCTCGATGCGCGCGCCCAATCGCTTGCGCTTGCCGAAAATCCTGTAAATCAGGACATGCAGGACGCGCTCAAGAGAATAGAGGTGCCGGTCTTTGCCATAATGACCGTGCTAAACAGTGAGCAGGAATTGGCAGTGTGCACAGCTGGCGATATCGAGGCGTCTTTTGCCCACGCAGTGGAAGCGGCCAACGCGATTTTTGCCGTGAAGATGCGCGAGCGTGCCGACCTCGTCATTTCAGTTGCGCGCGAGCCCATGGATATCAATTTGTATCAGGCACAGAAAGCGATCGACAACGGCGCCATGGCCGTGGCGGACGGCGGAATCCTCGTTTTGGTGGCCTCGTGTTGGGATGGCGTAGGCGACAAGGCGTATATGGATCTCCTGGGAGCCGCGTCTTCCCCACACGAGGCGCTTGAGAAAATCGATGCTGGTTATAAACTGGGCTATCACAAGGCAGCCAAAATTGCGCAGGTAGCTGAACGAATACGGCTTTTGGCATACTCTGAATTGAGTGGATCGACTTTACGCCAGGCGTTTATTGGAAAGATCGACACCGTTGCTGCGCTGCAGGAAATGGTCGATATTGAGGTTGCCAAGGGTGCTCACGTAGCGGTGTTGATGGATGGAACGCTCACAGTACCCATCGTGAGAGAGAATTATTCCATTACGGAAGGTCATTAGCACATTCCAGGAATGCATCCACGAGGGTTGGATCGAATTGAGTACCGGCACACTTTCTGATTTCTTCCAGAGCGGCGTTGTGCGACAGAGGTTTGCGGTAAGGGCGTTGCTCTGTCATGGCGTCGTAAGAATCGGCGATGGCCAAAATGCGCGATGGCAGCGGAATTGTTTCGTTCTTTATTCCCTGCGGGTAGCCACGTCCATCCCAGCGTTCGTGATGTGAGAGGATAAAAGGTGCCACTTTTCTAAAGTCCGGCGAGGACATTGCAATTCGATAGCCGACTTCTGAATGGGTTCTCATAATTGCCCACTCTTCGGCAGTGAGCGGGCCGGGTTTATTGAGTATCTGACTGTCGATAGCAATCTTCCCAATATCATGAAGTACCGAGAACAGGCGAAGATCGTTGAGGGCTTGTTCGCCAAGGCCGATATGCTCACCTACCCTTTTCGTCATCGCTGCAAGGCGAATCCCGTGGCGTTCTGTGTCTGGGCTGCGTTCCTCAAGGGTAACCAGAATTGACTGCAGGACGTTGTTAGAATTGCTGTTGCGTTCAAGTGTTTTGCTCTCGTGCATCATTTCGCTCGCAGCCTTCATAAGGTCAAAATCTAGACTGGTGGTCGTGGCATAGCCGAGTGCAAGACTGATCGAACCATACTGCTTTATGCCACTGGCTGCAGCGCGACCAGATGCCGCGTAGTGAGCGTTGTGGGCACCAATGGCCTCTTTGATTGTATTTACGCGGCGATCGAGGTTGGCAGAATCGGTTTTCGGCATAAGCAAACAGAATTCGTCGTCCCCTATTCTTGCCAGGACGTCGTCTGCCTGGCAGAAATGCGACAAAAGCGATGCCACATCGACCAGGAGAGAATCCCCGGCATGGTGCCCAAAGGCATCGTTGATGAGTCGCATGCCATTGACGTTGGCAATGATGAGCGAAAGCGGCAGGTTGTTGTTCGTGGTAAGCGCCGAAAGTGCTGTTTGAAAATAGGTGCGGCTAAAGAGATTTGTCAGTGGATCATGATCGAGAAGGAAAAGTTTTTCCTGTTCCTCTACCTTCTTTTCGGTAATATCGATCATTATTCCTTCTAGTGCTTTCACGTTGCCGTTGGAGGAGTAAATCCCTTGGCCATGCTCCAGAACCCACTTGTGCCGGCCATCTTTGGTGCGGATTTCGTATTCGTAGGTGAAATTGGTTTTGGCGGCCAGTACACGTTTCCATTCGTCCCAAATTGGCATTCTATATTCGGGCAAGATGATTTCCGTAAAAGAAATATCCCTGTTGCCAGTGAGTTCCTCGGGGGTATAGCCTGTAAGTTCGAGACACCCTGAGGACAGGAATTCCATAGTCCACTCGGGATCATACTTGCAGCGGTAGGCAAGTCCGGGCAGCTGATTCAGAAAAACCGACTTGCTGCGCTCGCTTTCGCGGTGACTGGCCTCAATTTCTTTTCTCGCAGTGATATCTTGCAGCATACAGATATGATCGGCACCTTCCACGCCAGCGCCTGAAATGGAACAAATGGACATAGCGACCCAGACGAGGGAACCATCCGGACGAACTAGTCGCTTTTCGATGGAATAACTCGATATTTCGCCCTTTTCTAATCGGGAAAACTGAGCCAGATCCGCTTCGAGGTCAGGTGGATAGGTTATTTGGTTCCAGTCAGTGTTGGCCAGGGATTCTCCCGTTCTCCCAGTAATGGCGAGGTATTCCTTGTTCATCATTGGTGTGTGCTGATAGCCGCGCATCACACAGATACCAATTGGCGCTTCGTCGAAGATAATCTGGACGAGATTCTTGTCGTCTTGGACGCTTTTCTCAAGCGAAAAGATCCTGTCTCGCTGTCTGTTCAGCGCAATCAGCGCAAGCAGAAGGCCCAGAAAACTCAACAGGGAGGCTGCCAGGAACGTATTGATGAGACCGTATGAGATTCCAGGGTGTTGCTGTGAAGCGCCTGCGCCCCTTAGCGGAAGAAGAGCTAGCAGGCAGACGGAAAGAACGCCGAATGCCAGAATTGCCAGTATGGCAAGGATGTACCACCTGCTTCGTTGCAAATGAAGCGTATGTTGCGTTACATGATGATGTATCAACTTCATGGTTAAGTTCTTTCATTTTCGGACAATAAATACAAGCCCTGAATCAAATAAAATAGATAAAATAATATCTAAATTTACGTTAGAATTTGTTGCGTGGAATTGCGTTGTGTGCGATGGATGTCAAATATTGCATAGAGTGCAGTATGCTTGAATATTTCGCACCATGTGTGTTATATTTGCCTCAATGCGTAACGAAAACGTAGTAACGAAAGGTGACGCAAGGGTAAAACCATCGCTTCTGGCGCCTCTGGCGTACGCAACGCTGATGCGCGATACTTTGCTTGACAATGAACCCGAGATGGCGTTCACTTGGAAATTAAGAGTATTTTTCTTCCAGACCATTTATTACTAGGGCGGATTCCCGGGAAGTAAGGCTTCCCGATTGAATTACAAAGACTGCGCGCTGCTTCATAGAAAGCCAAGCGCGTTGGGTGTGACTGAGCCAGCTTATAATAAGCATAAGGCGAGTCACGCAAAGGAGTCCCGCCATGCGAATTATTGATTATTTAGTACCAGAAAACTGCAAAATTATTCCCGATGCGTCCGAGCCACGTACGCTGTTCCGAACGATCTTAGGCGATTGGAATGTTGAAGACTGGGTTATAGAAAAACTCTGTACATCCTTACAGACAAGCGACTTAGGCAATGGAGTTTCGCTTCCTCATGCCAGACTGGACGATCTTGAAGAACCCAAACTCTATGTCGTAGCCCTTCCAAAGGGCATCGCGTCGGGGAAGGCCGACAGCCCTGTGCTGCGTCTACTTTTTGTCTTCTTTACTCCCACGAACCAAACCGATACACATCTGCAGATGCTCGCGCACCTTGGTTGGCTTTCAGATCAACCGAACCTGCTAACCTCGGTGAGCTCTTGTAAGAGCCCTGAAGAACTTGTGGCCACCTTGAGCGAAATTGAGACGAAAGGCAAAGGCGGATTCATCAATCTGTCCAAGGAAGAGATCTTTGCCGAGTTAGGCACAGGCCCCGAGGGGCTCTCTCTGGAAGAAGCTGCGCGCCGGCTTGAGAAAACAGGGCCTAACGTGCTCAAGGCGGCAAAGGGTCAATCCTGGATTATCAAATTGGGGCGCAATTTTGTGTCGGTATTTGCCATTTTGTTGTGGATTGCCGGCGCGCTCTGCTTTATCCCTGGTGTAGACATGCCTCAATTGGGCATTGCGGTGTTCGTCGTCATTGTGGTGAATGCCGTTTTCTCGTTCTGGCAGGAAAGTAAGGCGGAAAAGGCGGTTGAGGCATTACAGCGGCTTATTCCACGCGATAGTTCAGTGTTGCGTGGCGGACAGAAGATCAGAGTGCCTGCGTCGGACCTCGTTTATGGCGACATAATCTACTTGGAAGAAGGAGACCGTATCCCTGTGGATGCCCGTGTGATCGATGCGAACGGGCTACAGGTGAACAACGCCGTGCTAACAGGCGAATCGCGGCCAATTTACAAGATGGCGGCGCCGCTGCCCGAGAGCGGGAACAGCTGGTTTCTGTGGACGGAATTGCCGAACATGGTGTTTGCGGGGACGTCGGTGGCGTCG
Source organism: Rectinema sp. (assembly GCA_039680115.1). Lineage (GTDB taxonomy): Bacteria > Spirochaetota > Spirochaetia > Treponematales > Rectinemataceae > JAFIHQ01. Next base: position 5,179 of record JBDKTP010000006.1, on the reverse strand, counting down.
GGCAGTGGCGCCGCCATCGTCGTCGGCACAGGGATGCGCACCGAGATTGGCCACATAGCGGGCCTCACGCAATCGGTGAAGACCGAAGAAAGCCCCTTGCAGAAAGAAATTAAGGGCTTAGTTAACGTCCTTACGGTTTTGTCTATAGGCATCGGCGTTGTGTTCTTTTTCTTGGGTACCAGGCTTGGCGGCTTGAGCTCCCTGGAAGCCTTTATTTTTACAATCGGTATCACGGTAGCCAACATTCCGGAAGGCTTATTGCCGACCATGTCGCTCGCGCTCGCGATGGGTGTGCAGCGCATGGCCAAGCGGCAGGTGCTGGTAAAGAACTTGCCATCGGTGGAGACTTTGGGCAGTACGACGGTGATCTGCACCGATAAGACCGGTACCCTAACGACGAATCACATCAGTGTGACGCGGCTTCTGACTGGTGGCCAGGACTTGAGTATAGATGTTACTTCGCCAGGCGTCTGTGAAATTCGAAACATCAATCAGCATAGCAACAGCACGGGTAATCTTGATCTAGGCAAACCCGACACAGGCAACCCCGAAGCCGATCGCTTGGACGCAAGTGTCCTGCGTGAGCAGAAGAGCTTGCGTGAGCTCGTGCGCGTCGGGATTCTGTGCAACAACGCACGTCCTGGCCTTGGGGACCCAACCGAGGGCGCCTTACTGGATTTAGCCGACAATCTCGGCGTGGACTGGAAGGCCGAGAACTCCGCCTTCCCGAGGCAGAACGCCTTTCCGTTTGAATCGGTACGCAAGCGCATGTCTACGATCAATCGTGGACCTGATGGCCGTGTTCTTGCCTGTGTGAAAGGTTCACCTTTGGAGCTTCTGGAGTGTTGCACTACAATTCTCGATGGCGATGTTCCACGTGAGCTTACGCAAGCAGACAGGGCGCGCATAGCCAAGAGTGTCGATGGTTTGGCTGCGGAAGGCTTACGCACGCTGGCTTTTGCAGAGCGTGATATCTCCGAAGAAGAACTTGCCGGAGAGCTTACCCAACAACGTGTGGAGCAGGGGCTTTGCTTTCTTGGCCTCACCGGCATGGAAGATCCGCCTCGGGCGGAAGTGCCAGCCGCTATTGCCAGCTGTCAAAAAGCAGGGATTCGCATCATCATGGTTACAGGCGACTACGGTCTTACAGCGCTCGCGATTGGGCGCCGCATTGGCATGATCCATCCGGAAGACAAGGCAGAGGACTGTGTTATTTCTGGTCAGGATCTTGCACAGATGGACGACCAGACGCTCAAAGCACGGCTCGCCATACCCGGTCCGATCATCTTTGCGCGTACCGATCCTGCACAAAAAATGCGTGTTGTGTCTGCCCTGAAGGACCTTGGTGAGGTAGTTGCGGTCACCGGCGACGGCGTCAACGACGCTGCCGCACTCAAGAAGGCCGATATCGGCATCGCAATGGGCAGGGACGTGAACGACGTGGCGAAGGAAGCGGCCAGCATGATCGTTTTGGACAGTAATTTTGCCAGCATTGTTGCAGCCGTGGAGGAGGGGCGGACTGTCTATTCCAATATCAGGCGCTTTACGACGTATGTTCTGGCAAGCAATATGCCCGAACTGGCTCCATTCATCATGTTTGTCATGTTCAAGTTCCCTCTGGCGCTGACAATTATGCAGATTCTGGCCATCGATCTTGGCACGGATCTGGTGCCGGCACTCGGCCTTGGCGCCGAGATGCCTGAGCCAGGAATAATGGAGCGTCCACCGCGCGGGCCGAAAGAACATCTCGTCAATGGTTGGGTTTTGCTTCGAGCATATGTGTGGCAAGGTGGGCTCGAGATTGTGTTGTCACTGGTTGCATTCTTCTGGGCGTATTTGCAGCGTGGTTGGATGCCTGGGAGGCCTATGGCAATGAGCGGGCCAGATTACGTTTATGCCACGACGATGACATTGGCCGGAATTGTCGCGTGCCAGGTAGGCAATGTGTTCTGCAACCGAACCCATAGGCAATCAGTCTTCAAAGTAGGCTTCTTCAAGAACAAACTGGTCCTCATTGGAGTGCTCGCTGAAATCTGTCTCCTACTGGCGCTCATCTATGTGCCGTTCCTGGAGGGAGTTTTTGGGCTGACACCACTCAGCTTGAGCGACTGGGGTTTCCTGGCGACCTTCCCGGTGATCATGATCGCCCTGGACGAGATTCGGAAACTCATCATGCGCAGTTCTGACAAGCGGGCGAGAGCGAGTGCAAAAGCCGTGAACCAGATTGCTGCGTGAACGCTGGGCCAAAATGTGGCGCAAAGGAGCGCCAACCGAATATATTCGAATTGTTGAATGAAGTACACGCCTTGCCCGAAAAGTTGTGCTATAATGGGCAAGGCTTTTTATTTTGTTGAATCGATTGGAGGATGATTTTATGGACAGTTTTACCTACTATATGCCATCGCGCCTCATTTTTGGGGTGGGAAAACTGGACGAGTTGGCAACAACGCCATGGTTTCCGTGGAAGAAAGCGCTTCTTGTGATTGGAGCCGGTGGGGCAATGCGCCGGACCGGACTTGTGGACAGGGTTGCACGTCTTCTTTCTTCTCGGGGTGTCGAAGTCATCGTCTATGACAAGATTCGGCCTAATCCAGAGGTTGAGCAGGTGGAAGAGGGGGCTCGAATTGCCCGGGAATCGGGCTGCGATGTCGTTGTGGGCTTAGGTGGTGGATCGAGCATCGATTCAGCAAAGAGTATTGCAATGCTCGCCAAAAACCCCGGACACTACTGGGACTATATTGCGACGGGGACGGGTGGCAAGAAAAAGCCGCTCAATGGTGCGCTCCCCATCGTGGCCATCACGACGACAGCCGGCACGGGCACGGAAGCCGACCCATGGAGCGTGCAGACTAATCCGGAAACGAAGGAGAAAATCGGCTGGGGCGAGGATTGTGCCTATCCGACCCTCTCGATTATCGATCCAGAACTTATGGTGAGCCTGCCGCCAAAGCAGACCGCCTACACCGGTATGGATGCCCTTTTTCATTCTGTAGAAGGCTACCTTGCAACCTGCCACCAGCCTGGCAGCGACCTGTATGCGCTCGATGCCGTGTCGCGTATCGCGAAATGGTTGCCGGTAGCGGTTAAGGATGGCAGCAATATCGAGGCTCGGTCCCAGATGGCCTGGGCCAATACCGAAGCAGGCATTGTTGAATCGCTTTCCGCCTGCATCTCTCACCACTCGCTCGAGCATGCAATAAGCGCCTTCTATCCGGAAGTTGCGCACGGCTGCGGACTCACCATGTTGTCGGTGGCCTATTTTACGGACGTGGCGGAGCGCAATCCCGCCCGATTCGAGGATTTGGCGCGGGCCATGGGCGAGGATACGAGCGCGCTGCCGGCGGACGAAAAACCCTTCGCTTTCATTACTGCGCTCAAGAAACTTATTTCTGCGGCTGGCCTGGACGATGAAAAGTTCTCTAAGTATGGGATCAAAAAATCCGATATCCCCGCGCTCGCACACAATGCGCTCACGGCCATGAGTGGCGGATTTAAGGTCACGCCGGTTAAGCAGGAACAAGCCGACGTTGAGCGCATCTTTGCCCGAGCCTACAGCTGACTATGGAATGGACTTTTGTCGCTGACAGCGCTGCTGTGCCGGAAGGTGCGCTTGTGCCAGTGTATCCCAAAGGGCTCAACATCGTCCTCGCGCGGGTGGAAGGCAGGGTGTATGCGCTTTCAGGCGCCTGTGTGCACATGGCCTGTCCCATGTTTAGGGGCTCGCTGGACGGTTATGTTTTGCGCTGCCCCTGCCACGATTGGCGTTACGACGTACGGACGGGCGCGATGCTCGATGCACCGGAGCTGGCGCTTGGCAGTTATCCTGTGGACGACAGGGACGGGAAATTATATCTTAATGTATCTTAATATGAATTGAACGAATTACACATTGAGTGATAAGGAGAAAAAATATGAAGAAAGTTTCAATGTATACACTTTCCACTTGCCCCTGGTGCAGGAAAACCAAAAAGTTCTTCACTGAGAAAGGGATCGAATTCGACTATATCGATTATGACCTTGCGGACGACGAGACAAAAGATAAAATCGACCGCGACATGGATGCTCACCATGCGCACGCATTCCCCTTTGTACGCATTGGCGACGATTATGTCGAAGGATATCGTCCCGAGCGGTACTCTGAACTTTTGGGAATTTGAGTAGGAATTAGAGGCGCAAAGCCATGGATATCGATGCAAGAAAGCAGGCGCTGCGGTATTTTCATGGGAAGGTCGTGGAGCCGCTTGGTTATAAGTTCTCACCTGACGAGGAGTTAGTCGATTTTATCCTGGAACAGGAAGTAAAAATCGAACAGAGAAATGGCATTCCCTTTTGCCCTTGCCAACCAATCCGCGGAGACAGAGAGCACGATATGCAGATTGTCTGCCCTTGCATCCCTTTCCACCGCCAACATTTTGATGCCATGAAGCGCTGTTGGTGCGGCCTTTTTGTCCACAAAGACGTCACCGATACAGACAGTTTGCCACAGCTTACAGAAGAGGAGCTTGGACTTGAGTGAGACATGGCCTGAGGGCGGAGGCGTAGCCCAGAATGCCTTTTATGTGCCGGTCGGGAAGGCTTCCGATATCGCAGTTGGAGGTATGATGGCCGTCATTTTGAGTGTTCGGGACCTGCAGGCACAGAATATTCCTGAAGAATTGCAAAAACAATTACAGAACAAAGAGTTGCTCATATGCAACGCAGGTGGGACATTCTATGCGCTCGACAGGCGTTGCACTCACAAGAACGCCGCGTTGGAAAAGGGAACCCTCGATGGCACTATACTGACCTGTCCGGCTCACTGCGCTCAATTCGATGTCAGGACGGGCGAGGCTTTGTCCAATCCCATTCCTCTCGATGGGTCCTATCAGCGTAGCCCGAACGCAACTTTTGAACCCATAGAATCACTTCGTTCCTGGAAAATCAAAGTCGACGACAATGGGCTGCTCGTCCTAGCGATCTAAGCCATTTTGGAGTACAATAACACTACTCACGACCTCAAGAGTACGGAGGTACAAAATGCGCTTTGATCTTCTTCATCCAGCAGACCAGCTGGTGATGATGATGAATAGGATCTATTACCGCGGTATGACGACCACTTCTGGTGGCAACCTCTCTGTAAAGGATCTCGACGGCAGCGTTTGGATTACGCCAAGTGGTATCGACAAGGGGAACCTGGGCA
>JBDKTP010000005.1:0-5040 GCA_039680115.1 Rectinema sp. | reverse complement strand
CAAACACGACGATAGAACGACGGTCGAATGTTTCACCCTCAGAGGGTTTGCTCTCGACAATGCTCAAGAAAACATCACCGGTTCTATTTTGTTTTACATTAAAAAAATAAGTCCTGCCATCGCAGGTGAATTTCGTCGAGAATAACTCTCCGCGGATACCCATTCTTACTCCTTAACAGAAGGTTTTATCCTACACTGAGACGAGGCTTTGCACAAGGGCGCCAAAACCTCAGTGCGAGACTACCTTTTGTCTGCTTCCTTCACCATCCGCGTTTGCCAGTCCAACAGGTACGCCTCATCTTCAGCACTGCCACCGTCGATGTCTGCCATTATGCGGAGCACTGGTTCGGTTCCTGAACCACGCATCCAGAGAAAGGCGATGTCCACAGAGGATTGTGCAGGTCCAACCGTCTGTGCTGACGAGGCTTCGAGACCAAGCGCCTTGGCTTCAGCGCTCGGTTCTGTAGCGGTCAGTTGAGCAACGCTCAATTTGGCAGTGGTCGCAAACCTGGGTGGATTTTGGCAATGAGCCGCCAAGCGGCTGGTATGGCCAGAGAACACAATGCGCAGGCCGCCTTTCCCCGCTTGGGCAAAATCGGTACTCACGTCTTTTTCGAATATCCCATTCGTAGCCAATGCGCGCCAGGACTCTATGCCAAAACGCTCTTGCAATGCAGCCTTTTGCTTCTCCCATTCGCGTAAAAAGACTTTTTGGTATGCCGCTTTGAGTTCAGCATGATTGGTCGAAGCAACTCTCAGCATCGCTCTTTCCTCAAAGACGCTTGTGGTGGACCAATTGGGCAGGGTAGCCATGATGTCCGAAAGGCAATAATTTGATCGGCAATGGTCTGTTCTAGTAGAGGCAGTCGGCGTTGTACTCTCATAGTCCCCGGATGATGCCTCAAGCCATATCTCAAAGGGATTCTTTCCTGTGGTTTTGTCCTTGTAACGCAACAGCTTGAGCATTGCGCTTAAGGTGGCAAGCGGGTCTCTCACTCGTGAAGGATATGTGATATTCCCTCCATTGGAGCCTTCACCAAGGATACGAACCACCCAGCCCTGACTACGCAAGGAGTCTGCCAAGGCAACGACATTGGCTTCGCCTGTTTCTGCACGGAAAACTTGCGCACCGAACTGGCGCGCGATTCTCTCGATCCGCATACTTGTAGCGTCATTGACGACGATGGCGACCCGCGGCTCATCCCCTAACTTGTCCGTCTTACTCACTGTCGGGCTCTGACGCCCGCTTACGTTACGAGCTTCAAGTGCCATAGTCGCGAGTTCCGCAATACATGACAGGGCAAAGACTTCTTGTGCTTCAAGCGTCACCGCCCGCTTAAGGTTTTGGTCGTAATAGACAAGATTCCCGCGGTCGCCATCGCAATCCGGGACGTATCCCAGTTCAAACGCGGCATCTGAATCGCGCGCCAGTTCGAGCTTGGCCGCGCATGGCACAAGCGATTCCCCCTCGGGCACGATTCTATGTGCAAATGCCCGGGGCGTATCATTATACCAGAGAGTCCTGACTCCCAGCCCTTCCAAATAGTCCTTGTCTATAGAAAGACTTCGTGCCGAACCATTGAGCTCGCCTACTACCCCGATGGGTCTTTCTTTACAACCCTGGGCTAAAGCGTCCAAGAACTCGCCTTGCTCTTCGAGAGACTTCTTGCCCGTCACAACCTCGTGCGTAAAGAGCGTGTAGGCAGAGACAGCTTGGCGTTTCCAGTTCGAGGTAGCCACATAGCAGGCGCTTATTTTTTGAGAAGCTGCCGCGCTCACCATATCTATGGCCAGTTGTATGCAGTCCGGTCTTGCAAGAAGCGACCTAAATGACGCTATGAGTGGCTCTACGCGCTCATGAGGCAACACACCACCGGAGGTAAGACCGAACTTTACTCCATTGTGGCCAGGAGGATTGTGGCTTGCCGAAATATACGCAAAACCGTCTGCATGAAAGCCATGCGCTGGCGGCAGACGCCCAGCACTAGAAGCATAAGCCATAATTTCTGGTGCTGCAATAATATAGCAGTAATGAACTTCTATTCCCATCCCGATAAAAACCCTCGCAAAGATGTCGGCCATCGCAGGTCCTGTAGGCCTGGAATCGATCCCAAGGATAACGGCTCGAGCTGGAATTGCGCGACCGTATTCCTCTGTGGCACCAGGCCCATACGTGCAAAGATAGTCGGCAAAAGTCTTGGCCATGAGCGCGCACAAAACCCTGTCTTCGGCCGAAATCACTGGGCTCAATGAGTCTTCAGCGTTCTGTTCCAATTCGTCCTTGTTGGCCTTGGAAGGCGCCGCAAAGATTTTGCGCCATCCGGAAGCTGATAATACAAGACTCTTCGCTGCCCTCAAAACGCCCTCGTATGTTGGCGCATTTTCTTTGGAAAGTGGTATCTTGTCTGGATCTCCAATATCGAAACCCGTCGCCGGGTGTTGAATCATAGCCACATGGTGCTCCTCTCTAGATTTTTAAACCAAATAACTACACCTGCACCTTAGCTCCGAATTGATTTTATGTTGGCCTTGATGGAGCCGCGAGTTCGCGCAGGGTTTGATTATACGCTCTTGTAGGGACAATTTTCAATGTTGCATGTTGAGTTTGACCTCGACGTTGACATCCTCATTGACCTGTAAACGACCTGTAAACGATCTGTGAACGATCTGTGAACGACCTCTGAACGGTAACAAGGCGATGGGTCATTTTTTTTATGCTGTTGCTCATTATTAGGCAAAAGCAGTACCTTTCTTTTTGTGAGCGAGCACACACCATTCCAGAGTAAACTCCTCAAGAAGGCCATCCCCGATTTTGCGCCTTTTTTGGGATATATCATCGCCGACCTTATTTGGGGGAGGGCTTTGAGTTTTTTTGTCGGTGCAGCCTTGGGTGCTTTGGGATTCGTCTTTAAGCTTTCGAAAGAACACAAGTCAGACTGGTTTCTTCTCGGCGACACGGTAATCTTCGTTATACTCGGCGGGTTTGCCTTGTATATCCCCAATAGGCTTTTCTTGCGCCTAAAACCCGCCATTATCGAGATGGTCTTTGCCTTGGCTCTTTCGATACCTGCCCTTGTTTCCGCACAGACTTTGATGCGATGGGTGACAAACTTTTTGGATGGCTATCCTCTCGATGAAAAAATCATGGCCTCGCTGCGAAAAAGCATAAGAGTTCTGACATCTGTCCTCTGGGTTCACCTTGCACTAAGCATCTGGGCAGGCCTTGAGGCCAACGATGCTCTTTGGCGCTTTGTATCGGGCGGTCTACTCTATCTTCTTTTGGCAGCTGGCCTTGGAATCCTCTGGGTCGCAAACAGGAAGAACTCGGGCGCGGTGTCTACGCGTTCATCCGGTTCATCGAACCGTGCGCCGGAGCAGGAAGTTCGATGGGCTTGTTTTGTCATGAGCGACCGTGGTGATATCTTCGCAGCCAAGATCGATCGCAGCGCAGGTGAGCTGCCCCTTTGGGACACTCCTTTGCGTGGTGCAGCTGTCTCCAGTGCAGAACTGGTGCGGCAGCTTACTCAGGGTTTGAACCGACTCGGCATCGATCCGGCGGCGGTGCGCGCCAGAACCGGTGGGCCTGTCATGGTTGAACCGCTCTTTCAGATCGAGATTGCACAAGGAACCGATGAGCAGTGCCTGGCCCTGGATCCAAAGCATTTCAATATTGAATCGCTTTTTGTACCCATAGAAGCGGCGAAGAAATCCGAGCCGCAAAACCCGAGTCTTTCTGTCTATTTTGGAATAACGCTGGACCTGGAGGCTTTTCCCAGGGGGCTAGATCCTACCGAGCGTCGTTTTATGAGCACAAAAGAGTTAAAGACACTTAAGGAGTCAGGAAAACTCTCGCCTCGTTTTGCCCGGGAGCTCGAGATCCTGCTAAACCCACCCAAGAATCAAGACTTTACCTCCGACGAGGCGTCGTCTATAGTTGAGGAAGACCATGCGCTTCTTTAAATCGATACTGTGGATGCTCCGCGGAGTGAGAGTCTACGCCCTCGTAGGCCCATCCGGCACTGGCAAGAGTTTCCGTGCAAAACTTGTCGCTCAAAAATATGGGATCGAGCTCATCATAGACGATGGGCTTCTCATTCGCGGAGACCAGCTCATAGCAGGCAAATCCGCCAAGAAGGAAGCGACCTATTTGGGCGCGGTCAAGGCTGCACTTTTTCACGACAAGGCGCATCGGGACGAAGTGGCCAGAGCGCTTCAAAAGGAAAAGTTTCGCAAAATTCTCATTATCGGCACGTCCGAAAAGATGGTGTCGCGCATTTGTGAACGTCTACAGCTTCCTCAGCCTTACAAAGTAATAAAAATTGAAGATATCGCGACAAAAGAGGAGATCGAAAAAGCCCTGCAGTCGCGACAAGTGGAAGGCAAGCATGTAATCCCAATACCGGCTTTGGAAATCCGACGCAATTATCCTTCGATATTTTACGACAGCGTACGGGTCTTCTTAAAAAAGAGTTTTGGGGCAGGGGCTTCGCTGCCAAAAATCTACGAAAAGTCGGTCGTCCGGCCGGAGTATGCCAAGCGCGGCAGAGTCTCGATTTCGGAGGCTGCGCTCTCCCAGATGGTGGTTCATTGTGTGGACGAGTACGACCCATCCTTACGCGTAAAGCGGCTTGCCATCCGCGACGACAGCCAAGGTTACCGCATTACGGTCGTACTCGAAGTGCCTTACGGTACACGGCTTGCGTCCAATGCCCACCAGCTTCAGGAGTACATTGTGGACAACATCGAGCGTTTTACGGGAATTCTCATTGCAGAAGTGAATATTGTCATCGACAGGTTCACAAAAAGCGTCAAGAAAGGCGCTATGGCGCAAAAATAGGATATCCCGCTCATTAGGATAATCTCGCCCATATGGACATATTGACGAGCCTGTGGGAACCGTATAGTATTGCAAATGGTGCGCGGTGAAGTTGTCTCATTTCGCATCAATTGTAGAGAAGGAGAACTGTCGTGCCCTGTGGGAGAAAGCGAAAGCTCAAGAAGATAGCGACACATAAGAGAAAGAAGAAGAGAAGACTGAAC
>JBDKTP010000004.1:0-9941 GCA_039680115.1 Rectinema sp. | reverse complement strand
TTGCTCTTGTCCAGCATATGCCGCTTTCTATAAATCTCCATGGGCTCGCCAATTATCTCGCCGGCCGTCATTCTGGGATTGAGCGACGCATACGGATCCTGAAACACCATCTGCATGTTCATGCGGGTCTTTAGCATTTCTGAAGGTCTCAGCGTAGTAAGGTCCTGACCCTTGAAAATAACCTGGCCACCAGTCGGTTTGTACAATTGAGCAACCGCTCTGACAGTTGTAGATTTTCCGCAGCCCGATTCGCCAACCAAACCAAGAGTCTCGCCACGCTTAATCTTAAAATTCACACCATCAACAGCATAAATATAGCTCTTGTTCTTTGCTCGCCAGGCACGTCCAACAGGAAAATGCATTTTGAGGTCGCGCACGTCGAGTAGCGTAGTATCGTTTTCGTTCATCAATGTTCCTCCGCATAAAGCCAGCAGGATACTGAACTGCCGTTTTCCGCTTTTACCGACACAGGATACTTTTTCTTGCAGATGTCCATCGCCCGGTCGCAACGCGGGTAGAACGGACAGCAGTCCGGCAGATCAATGACGTTAGGTGGTTGCCCCTGTATCGAATAAAGCCGATATGCGTTTTCTTTGTCTATTCGCGGCACAGATCTGATCAAGCCTTGAGTATAAGGATGTCTTGGGTTTTCGAAAACATCCGAGGTCTTCCCTCGTTCCACAATTCTGCCAGCGTACATAACACAGATTGTGTCGCAGGTTCCCGCCACAACGCCAAGCGAATGGGTTATCAGAATAACAGCAGTACCAAGGCGCTTCGTTAAGTCTGACATAAGCTCAAGAATCTGCGCCTGTATTGTTACGTCTAGAGCGCTTGTCGGTTCATCCGCGATTAGGATCTCCGGATTGCACGACAAACCCATAGCAATCATGACGCGCTGACGCATACCACCTGAGAATTGGTGCGGATACTGATCAATTCGCTTTTCCGGAGCAGGGATACCCGCTAACATAAGCATCTCAATGGCTTTCTCTTTTGCCGCTTTCTTGTCAAGCTTCTGATGAAGCATGATCGTTTCCACCATCTGTGTAGACACCTTTAGATAGGGATTAAGCGATGTCATTGGATCCTGAAAAATCATCGAAACTTTGTTGCCTCTGATCTGACGTATCTCGTCCTGTGGCATTTTCAGAAGGTCCTTTCCTCTGAACAACACCTCACCACCCACAATCTTTCCAGGCGGATTGGGAATCAGATTGATGATCGACAAGTTCGTCACACTTTTGCCGGAACCAGACTCGCCAACAATTCCCAAGGTTTCACCCTTATGCAGGTCAAAACTGACGCCATCAACTGCTTTTACAACCCCTTCATCTACCATAAAGTATGTCTGCAGGTTCTTTACCTGGAGAATAACTTCTTCATTGGCCATGTTGACTTACTCCTTGTTTATGTTCTGTTCTTGCTCTGCGGATCCAAGGCGTCGCGTAGGCCATCACCCAGGAAGTTCATACAGAAAAGGAATAGTGTCATAGCGATCGACGGAGCAAGCAACTGCCAAGATGAGAATTCCATCGCCTTGACACCTTCCGACACGAGCGTTCCCCACGAAGCCTCTGGAGCAGAAACGCCCAGTCCCAGGAATGATAGAAAGGACTCGTTCATTATGAAGCTTGGCATAAGCATTGTCGAATAAACGATGATTATACCAAGTGTGTTGGGCAACAGGTGCTTCGTGATTATCCGCCATGTACTGGCACCCATAGACCGGGCAGCTTCCACGAATTCCGAATTCTTGAGGCTTATTATCTGACCGCGCACAACTCGTGCAATTGTCAACCAGGACACCAACGCTATTGCCACAAAGAGAATTGCAAAGTTCCCTCTAGCCTTCTCACCGACAAAGGCCATGATAATAATGACGATAAGCATGTATGGTAAGCCATACATTATATCCACAAAACGCATCATGACGTTGTCCAGCCATCCACCCATATAACCAGCAATGGCTCCAAAGAGAATGCCTACAAGGGCTGCGGTAAGTGTACCGACCAGCCCAATCATTATAGAGATGCGGCCACCATAGATGGTTCTAGACAGCAAATCTCGGCCAAGATCATCAGTTCCAAAGATATAGACCTTTTTGTAAGAAGGATCAGTATCCATCTCACTCTTGATTTTCTCTAGGTTTTCTTTTTGGAAGTTCAGTTCTCGCACGAGAGGATCAGCAGATGCAGTGTCGATACCATGCCCACCAAAGTCCAGCGAGAACGTGACGTTTGGATCTATATAGTCTGAGTCAGTTGTTGTAGTTCCAATCTCAGCGTCTTGGGCGGCTTCGCCATTCTCTTGTGGACTAACTTCTCCCCCCTCTGTTTCGGGAACGGTGCCAAAATCAAAACCTGAGCTTGCACTATAGCCCGAGTCCTGTTGTGTTTGCTCCTTCTCTTTGACGGCCTCTTCCAACTGACTAATTCTGCTTTCCATTTTTGCTATCACTAAGTCACCGGCTGGCCTAAAGGATGGCGGAAGTGTGGCATTGTTTATGTTCTGCTCTTTGTAATCGTAGATGATTCCTGCTTGCGTCAGCAAGGGTGCACCTAAAGAAATAATAGTATAGAGCCCTACAATTATCAGGCTGACGAAGGCCATCTTGTTCTTTCGCAACCGCTTCCACGCATCGGCCCAAAGCGAAATCGGCTTCATTACCTGATTGAATTCGTTGACCGCTTGATCTTTCTTTTTCTTGTTGTTCATGGTTCTGGCTCCTACTTGTAAGAAATTCGCGGATCAAGGAATCCGTAGACTATGTCAACAACAAGATTGGCAAGTACAAGGATGAGTGAGAACACGATTACCTCGCCCATAATAAGTGTATAGTCACGATTTATTGCAGCTTGTACGAACGGCCTACCAATACCGGGAATCAAAAACACACTCTCAACCACGGTGGATCCAGTGACAATGCCTGAGAAAGCCGGCCCCAAGTAACTAACGACTGGCAACATTGCGCCTTTCAGCACATGGCGGCGAACAACCACAGACTCCTTTAAGCCCTTTGCACGTGCAGTACGAATATAATCCGACCGTAGAACTTCCAGAATGCTAGCCCGCGAAAGTCTTGCTATATAAGCAAAATATGGTGCAGATAACGTTATAGTTGGCAATATCAGTGCCTTCCAGCCATGAACCGACGTCCACTGCCCCATAGGCAGAATTTTCCATTGCAACCCCACGAAAAGCTGTAGCACCGGCCCTAAGACAAATAGAGGAACAGAGATTCCAACGACTGCTATCGATTCAGCCAAGTAGTCAGGCCATCTATTTTGCTTTAGTGCCGCTATAATTCCTACCAACACACCAAAGATAACCGCCACAACCAACGAGATTGCACCAAGCTCCATTGAGACTGGGAATCCTTGATCGATCATCTCGTTCACCGTCAGGTCCCGATACCGATATGAAGGTCCCAGATCCCATCGAAGAACGTCGCCCAAATAGCGCAGGTATTGCTTACCAAGCGGTTCATCCATGTGGTATCGCTTCATCAAGTTCTGAAGGATTATCTCCGGCACATCCTTTTCTCGCGCAAACGGCCCACCGGGGGCGAGTCTGATTAGGAAAAAGCTTAGTGTTACGATGACAAAAAGCGTTGGAATCAGACTTAACACTCGCCGAATGATATAACGTGACATTCGGTCATTCTCCTTTCTTGTCTGCCTAACCAAGAGCCTACATTTTGTGTAAGTCTATCAGATGGTCAGCATTTGGAATTATAAACCATGAGAGCATTAACGCCTCAAGTTTTGAAATCATAACATGAAAAAATGAAACAGGCCAGCTACGAACTATTCTCTACTGTCCATTTGCCTGAAAAAAAAAGGATTGTACACACTCTTCAAGAAAAAAGCCAGGGTCTCCCCTGGCTTTACAAATGCAAACTAGGCTGCCTCTATGGCTTACTTGGTTTTGGGGCGAATGAACTTCCATGGGTGGACGTTCATCGGATTGGTATACCAGCCATCCCACTTATCCAGATCTATCATGTTCTGGGTTACATAGAAGTAGACCGGAAGTATTGCCATGTCTTGATCGATTAGGATCTTCTCGGCTTCGCTTAAGGTCTTCATTCTTTCAGCACCAGTCTGAGTTCTGGCCTTTTCAATCAGTTCATCATACTTCGGGTTGGAATAGAGACCGTCGTTCTGTGTTCCGCCCGTTACCCACATGTCGGAGAAGGTGGAAGGATCGAGATAGTCGGCAATCCATCCAGCACGTGCAATATCGAAATTGTGCGACTGTGATCTGGTGTCGAGGTAGGTACCCCACTCCTGGTTAACTAGTTCGACGTCGATTCCAAGATTCTTTTTCCACTCAGCCTGGATAAACTCTGCGATTTTCTTATGGCTGGAGCTGGTGTTATAGAGGATAGAGAGCTTCGGGAAGCCCTTGCCGTTAGGATAGCCCGCTTCAGCAAGGAGTTTGCGTCCCATCTCGGGGTTAAAGTCATAACCCTTGGCAGGAGTATATCCGGTGCTGGGGGGTACAAACGAGTTGGCAGGAATCTGTCCACCCTTTGTTACTTGTTCGACCAGGACTTTCTTATCAAAGCTCATTGCAAGGGCCTTGCGTACTCGGACGTCATCGAGTGGTTTGTGCGTAACATTGAGAATGTAGTAGTAAGAGCCATACTCCGGTGCAACATGGAAATCTTTGCGCAGTTTAATCTCATCCATAAGCTCAAGAGGAACTGCATCAATCCAGTCTGCGGCGCCACTCTTATACAGGTTGTATCCTACGTTGAGATCTTCGTTAGCAATGAAGGTGACCTGTTTGAGGGCGACGTTCTTGGCATCCCAGTACTTGTTGTTCTTCACGACAACTACTTTTTCCTGTGGGCGCCATTCCTTAAGCACAAACGGACCATTGGATACCCAGTTTTCGGCCTTTACCCAGTTGTTACCATATTTCTCAATGGCGTGCATCGGGACAATTGCGAACGCATAGTGCGTAACCATATCAGCGAAGAACGGGGTCGGACCAACCAACTTTACTTCGAAAGTTTGAGGATCAACAGCGCGGATCTTAACCGCTTCTGGACCGGCTTTGCCAGAAAGGTAATCCATACCGCCTTCGATGTACATTGCGGGCAGGTCTGCATACTGGAAGGCGTTCTTAGGATCCATCTTGCGAAGCCACGACTTGACTACCGTGTCTGCAGTTATGGGCACTCCATCGGACCATGTGGCTTTGCGAAGTTTGAAGGTAACGGTCTTGAAATCCTTGCTGAATGTCCAACTCTGGGCAATACCGGGCAAAGCTCTATTGGTTTTTGGATCCGCAATGGTTAGGCCCTCAAACAGTGCCATATAGATTCTGTGCTCGGGAACACCTTCAACCGCATGCGGATCAAGCGAAGTGGGCTCAGCGCCGTTCACAATGGTGAAGTTCTGAGCGCCGACCGCAGCAACGGCCAAAAGGGCGAGAAGGATAGCTAAAGTCCTTTTCATTAAAACCTCCTGTAGAATTCTAGATATTAAACTATATACTCACTAAAATGGGAATGCAATAAGGTTTTTTTGGGAGATTCAGATGGCGTTTACATTCAATTCTCCGGTCAAGATTGTGTTTGGTGAGGGTTGTGCAGACCAGGTGGGGCAGGAGCTGGCAGGGCTCGGTGCAAAAAAGGTGTTGATTGTAACGGGACCAGGGCACAAGGCGAGCGGTGGCCATGAGGAAGCGTTTCAAGTTGTTACAGCGGCACTCAAGCAGGCGGGCCTGGACTGGTCGCGCTTTGCCGGTGCAGGCCAGGACCCGACGCCGGCTATGGTGAAAGAGGGGGTGCGCGTTTTTAAAGAAGAACAATGCGACGCAATTCTGGCGCTGGGCGGGGGCAGCCCTATGGACTGCGCCAAGGCTATTGGCGCATCAGTGGGCGAAGGTAGGCCTTTTGCCGATTTTGTAGGCACAGGCAGGGTTTTGGCGGCGCCAGTGCCGCCGCTTGTTGCGGTGCCGACCACGGCTGGAACAGGCTCGGAAGTGTCGGGTACAAGCGTGCTCACTATCGAAAAAGACGGCCACAAGATGAAGTTGGGCACCTCAGGGGCGACACTTTTTCCAAAGGCAGCCTTCGTAGATCCCCTTTTGCACGTCTCCATGCCAAAGGCGCTCACGGCGGCCACCGGGATGGATGCCCTGACGCATGCGCTTGAGTGCTATGTGGGCAGGCAGCACACGCCCCTTGCAGACTTGTACTGCATAGAAGCCATGCGCCTTATTGGCCTAAGCCTGCGCCGCGCCTGCCAGCACGGCGACGACCTCCAGGCCCGCTCCAACATGGCGCTCGCCGCCACGTGCGCGGGCGTCGCGCTGTCCAACGCCAGCCTCGGCATGGTGCACGGCTTTGCGCACGCGCTCGGGGCGCTGTGCGGGATGGCGCACGGGGTGGCGAACGCGATCATGCTGCCGTACGTGATGGCGGGCTGCGTGGACGACGCGGCCGAGCGGCTCGCGCTGGCAGGCGCGGCACTCACCGGCACGAGCAGCATTGGTGCCCATGCTAGCGTGGCCGCACTCTTCAGCCTCGACCACGACATCGGCATCCCAAGAAGCCTTGCCGAAGCGGGCGTCCCCGAATCCATGCTCAAGCCAATTTACGAAGATGCAAAGAATTACAAGCGCCGGCCCCAGAGCCCCCACCTCTTTACCGACGAAGAACTCTGGCAGGTCCTCTATTCCGCCTGGTCTGGCACCGAAACGATATGAAGATGCGATCCTGACGGCGATTTTTCCACCTCGATGCGCGCTGGAATGCGCGAACGCAGCTCCGCCACATGCGAGACAATCCCGATCGTCCTTGTGCCCCTTATCCGATTGAGCACAACGATCGCCTTTTCCAGCGACTCATCGTCCAGCGAGCCAAAACCCTCGTCGATGAACACCGAGTCCAGCGCCACGCCTCCTGCGCGCTCCCGAATTGAGTCTGCAAGCCCCAGCGCCAGACTGATCGACGTAAGAAACTTCTCGCCACCGGAGAGCGTGTCCGTGGGCCGCTCCGTGCCTGTCCACGCGTCCAGTACCGCGATATCGAGCCCTGTCTTGGCCCTCCCAGAGCACTCATCCTGCGCCTGTTTAAGATAGAAGCGCCCGTCCGACATCTGGGAAAGGTGATTCGATGCGCGAAGTACAACCTCGCCAAAATACATACCGAGCACAAAATTCTTAAACGGCAAGCGCCTGCCGCCAATCTCCCCGCTCAAGAGCGCCTGCAGAGCGTAAAGATTGCGCGACTCGGCAAAAGCATTCTCCCGCTCCGCTTTTTTGGCATTGAGCCGGTCTAGACCCTCACTAAGTCGCTGCATATCGCGCCGCAGAAGCTCCGCAGCCTGGCGAGTCTCCTCAAACTCCTTGTTTGCCGCTTCGAGCATTTTCTCCTGTGCTTCGAGCCCGGATCGACATTCTTCCAATACCACTTCAAGGCGCGCCGCCAGGTCCTGGGACAGGACATCCGCACCCTCAGAGCCACCTGCAACCTCTTCTGCCGTCGCCATGAGCGCCTGCGCCGTCGCCACAGCCTTGGTCAGCTCCTCCCGGTAAGCTGCCTCGGCAGCCTCCTGTACCGAAAGTTCCCCTGGTGGCATGGCGCGCTCGCGCACATGGGCACTCGCCACTTCAAGCGCTTGTTCGGCTACGGCCGCATCAGGCTTCCTTTCATCCCCGCCCACAAAGTCCGGAGGCAAAAAGCCCTCAGCCTGCATTGCACTGACAAGGCGCGCTTCCTCTTGTGCAAAGGCCCTCTTGGTATTTTGAAGCGCAAGTTCAAGCGAATCCTTTCGGGCACGCAAGCTCGCCTTGAGATTCTCCCAATCCTGACATGCCTTTTGCAGCGAATCGCGCTCTGTCACGAGCGCATCCACACGCGCCACAACAGCCTCATACTCAGCGCTGGGGTCGAGAACGCCGGAATCAGCCTCCGCTGCCTTCAGAGTCGCTTCACACGCGGCATACCTGGAACGAGCTTCCTGCAGTGCAGTTGCCTGCGACTGTGCTTCCAGGATCAGCGCCTTGAGTTTTGCCTCGAGTTCATCTGCGTGCTTAAAGCGCCTGTCGAGCTCTTCCAGGGCACTGTGACTCGCCTTGAGCGCCGAGCCAAGCCTCTCCTTCGCCTCTTCGACCGCGTCTCGGGAGCCAGAATTTCCCGACCCCCCAAAAAACTCCGAAATCCCCGTAAACTCCGAACCAAGCCAATTCTCCAAAGCTGGCTGGGTCTCGCGCAGTGCAGCAATTTCAGCATTTATCGCTTTGAGCTGTTCTTCAACCTCTGATAGACGCTGCCGCGCCGAATCGAGCGAGGCCTGGGCGCCTGCAAGTCTCATGGACGCCTTGTTCGCGTCTTGTAAAGCTCGCTCCAATTCCTCCCTCAAACTTGCGGTTTTGCTGGCTTCTCCAGCCTCTGCCAAGGCCCCTGCCGAGCCGGGTAGTACTGCGGGTGCAGGATGATGCACGGACCCGCAAACAGGACAGGGCTCCCCTTCGCGCAGTTGCAGAGCCAAATGTACAGCCTCGGCTTGCCAAAGCCTCCCGGAAAGCGCTTCCTGTACCGCCTTTGCACGTTCGGCGTCCGCATGGGCCTCGCAATATGCCCGTTCACATATCCCGACCGCCTTTTTGCGCGACTCAAATTCCGCTTCGAGTTCCGCCTTACGCCCAGTCTTGGCTTCGAACTTAAGAAACTCTTCCCGCAAATCGTGAAGCTTTTCCATCTCCGCCCTGGTCTTTACGACCTCAGTCTGATTAGGCCTTGCGCCTTCAAGCTCGTGTTCGAGCTCCGCACGCTCCTGGGCCTTTGCCTGTGCCGCGTTTTCTTCCCTGGAGACAGCATTTTGAGCCACTTCGAGCGCTTCAAGTGCAGCCAGTCGTTGTTTCCACTTTTTCACGCGCTCTTTAAGCCTGATTTCTTCCTCCTGAGCCCTTTCTATCAAATCGACAAGCTTCTCAAGCCGCTCTTGCCAGCGGCCTCGCTCTTCAGCCTTTGCAAGGTGAGCCTCATACGCACTTTGTGCTTCCTGTGCATCTGTGGTGGCATTTTTAAGCGACAGCCCTGCGCGCTCAAAGGTTTCAATATAGGGCAGAACGCGATTCGCTGCTTTGGCCTTTCTGATTTTTTCAGACCGAGCGTCCTCAAAAGGCTTCTGCTCCTGAAGCGTCGCCACCAGCTCGACCGCTTCCTTCACCTTTTTGAGTCGTCCGAACCGGGTTTGCAATACAGCATAGTCCCGCTGCCTTGCCTTGACGCGCTCAAGAGCCTCGTCTTCTTGCCTTTGAGCAGTTGCAACTGCGTCGTTCAGCACCAAGAGACGTGCTTCCGGCTCTTCGCCCAACTCGGTCTCAAGCTCTGAAATCTGACTGTCGAGATTTCCAAGCCTCTGGCGTGCTTCGTCCGATCTCGCCTTGGCAAGCTCGGTAACACGTGTATGAAGCTCTACTGGAAAAATCCTCTCCAGAATAGCGCTGCGCTCTTTAGAATTCATCTCTAGGAATTCCTGAAACTCGCCCTGTGGCAGCAGAATGACCTTGGAAAATTCGTCAACCGTCAAACCGATGAGTTTTTCGACACTTCTTGAAACCTTTTCCTGGCCTTGCTCAACAACCTCCCACGTGTTGGAGAACCGACTCAGTGTCGCGTTAGGCGACACGAGTACAACATCACCGGCCGCGCTTCCACGTTTCTTCCTAAGATAGGGAGGGGTCCGTTCAACCTTATATCGAGTCTCCAAGAGCTCGAATTCCAGTTCGACAAAAGGCTTGTCGCCTGTTTCCGCAAAACTCGACACAAGCGAATTCTCGTGGCTTTTGCGGGCTCCTGGCGCCTTGCCGTAGAGTGCATAGGTCATGGCGTCGAACAGGGTCGACTTCCCAGAACCTGTCTTGCCACAAATAAGAAAGAAATCGCCCAACGCAGAAAAATCCACCGTCGCGCG
>JBDKTP010000003.1:0-53972 GCA_039680115.1 Rectinema sp. | reverse complement strand
AAGCCATTGCCTACATAAAGAAATACACGGAAAAGACCTATCATCGAAAAGGCGCAGACATCGTCCAGAAAAACCTGGACGCCATAGACATGGCCTTGAATGCGACGCACGAGGTAAAAATCGGGACAGCCAACTCTAAGAAACATATGTTGCCGCCAGTACCTGCCACCGCGCCCAAATTCGTCAAAGAGTCGCTAGGCGAGATGATTGCCTTGCGCGGCAGCGCACTACCTGTGTCTAAGCTCCCCGAAGACGGGACCTTCCCTACGGGCACCACCAAGTACGAAAAGCGCAATATTGCAGAAAAAATACCTGTTTGGAACCCGGACATCTGCATTCAGTGCGGCAACTGCACCATGGTGTGCCCACACGCGGTTATCCGCCTTAAAGCCTATGATCCGTCGTACTTGAAGGGAGCCCCTGCCACATTCAAGAGTACCGATGCCCGCGGCAGAGAATTCGCTGGGCTCAAGGCAACGCTTCAGGTTGCGCCAGAAGACTGCACCGGCTGTGGCGCCTGTGTGAATATTTGCCCCGCCATCGACAAGGCCAATCCTGGTCGCAAAGCAATTAACCTTGAGCACCAGGCACCATTGCGCGAGACAGAAGCGGCCAACTGGGACTTCTTTATGAACATTCCCGATACGCCGGCCAAGTATCTGAATTTGGCCTTCCCGAAGGGCATCGCCATGAAGCGGCCGCTCTTTGAGTTCTCCGGAGCCTGTGCTGGATGCGGCGAAACGCCGTATATCAAACTGATGTCCCAACTCTTTGGCGACAGGGCCCTGTGTGCCAATGCAACAGGCTGTTCCTCCATCTATGGTGGCAACCTGCCGACGACGCCCTATACTACTCGCCCCGATGGCCGTGGCCCGGCATGGTCCAACAGCCTCTTTGAAGATGCCGCCGAATTTGGTATGGGCATGCGCCTAACCTCGGACAAACAGGCCGAGTACGCCCGCGAGCTTTTGGCCGCTGCAAAAAATCAGGGTGTCGATGCGGCGCTTGCCGACAAGATCCTTGCTAACCCGCTTGCCTCTGACGACGACATCGAGGCTCAAAGGGCCGCGGTAGCGACTCTAAAACAGTCGCTCGCCGCAGAAAACGCCGAATGGGCCAAAGAACTCGTCAATGTTGCCGACTTCCTGGTCAGAAAATCTGTATGGATCATTGGCGGCGACGGTTGGGCCTATGATATCGGCTACGGTGGCCTGGATCACGTCATCGCTTCTGCCAAAGACGTCAACATCCTTGTTCTTGACACCGAGGTCTATTCCAATACGGGTGGCCAGGCATCCAAGGCAACGCCAGTTGGCGCCATCGCCAAGTTTGCAACCGCCGGCAAAGAGACCATGAAAAAGGACCTCGGCATGATGGCCATGAGCTATGGCTACGTGTACGTGGCTCAGGTTTCTATGGGCGCCAACATGAACCAGGTGATCAAGGCGTTCCGTGAGGCGGAGAGCTACAATGGTCCATCGGTGATCATCGCCTACTCGCACTGCATCAACCAGGGCATCGACATGCAGAAGGGAATGAATCAGCAAAAAGCTGCGGTTGACTGTGGCGTGTGGCCTCTGTACCGATACGACCCAAGGCTAAAAGCTCAGGGCAAGAACCCGTTCCAGCTCGATTCCAAGGAGCCGAATTTCTCCAAGCTCGAAGATTATATGTACGCCGAAGTACGGTTCAAATCTTTGCGCGAGGCCAATCCTGAGCGGGCCGCTCAGTTGCTTGCCAAGCAGCGCGAGCTTATCGAGCGCCGCTACAAAGAGTACCGCTATTTGGCGGACAGGCCATTCTGACGGAATAGCAACCGATAGATCCGATTTGCATGCCGTGTTGGCATGCTGTGAGAGGTTAAGTTCGGGGCACCCCATGAGGGGTGCCCTTTTTCTTGCCCTTCTTGTCGGCGTTCTTGACTCACTTTCTGGGGATTGACCAGGTCGAGAAGCTCCACTATGGTGTTCTATCTATGGGTATTTTGAGTAACTACAAGTGCACGGTTCTCTGTGGTATTCTCATTTTGGTCGCATTACTCGTACCCAGCTCTACGTATCAGGGCATGCCGTCTTTTTTAGGCCTTGACAAACTCGTTCATTCGATACTTTTTTTTCTTTTTGCCCTTGCCTATATGCTTGAATACACTAAGTTCCATAGACGCCACCCAAGGCTCACATCGTTTGCGCTGACCGTTCTATGTTTCATTGTCGGAACCGAGATATTGCAGCTTCTTACCGCAACGCGGCATTTTGAGCTCGCGGACATGCTTTTCGATGCATTGGGAGCTAGTGCCGCTTTTGTGGTTACCCGATTCACCAAGACAGGAGAATAGGCCTTAAAGAAAAATGCCTGCACACCTGTGTGGAACCATCCCACCTAAGATGAACACCACAAACCACACCATGATCTTCCACCTTCCTGTTGTCTCATCACTAGTACAGTAATGTTGTTGCACCGTTTTGCGGTGATTAACCGTTTTGCAGTGACTAGTTGAAATCAAGAGTCCCAAATTTTCGTTCGATATGAATTTTATCTTTTGTACGGCAAAATTCCATGATATAACCAAACTTTAAAAATCAACTCAAGCTGCCATTGTAGCAGTGAAACCTAGTGGCAATACACAGATTTCAAAAGAAGGCACGAAAAATGAACATCAGGGAAACTAACAACACCAGTGAATCCAGCTTTACAAGAACCGGCTTCTTAGCAGCATTGCTTACCCTTTCATTTCTAACGCCTTGCTGGGCGCAAGGCACACGTCCCTCGGCTTTCCTGGCGACTACTTTGCTCAATCGCTCGTCTTTCAAAATAACCGTCTGCCTTGTTGCCATGCTCTTGTCGATAAGCGCCTTTATACGAAGTCTTTATTGGTTACAACCAGTAATTTTGTTCGCACTTATACCAGCACCTATGGTTTTAGCTGATATAGCCAACATTCTTAGCTTTTACTTTTTTGTATGTGGAACCTCGCTCTCAAACCTTCTTTATTCACATGGCAAGCATGAAAAGAGAAAGGTAGCGATTTGGGTTTCCTACTATTGCTTGTGCCAAGTTGTTGTTGGAATCTATCAACGAGTCCCTCTTGTCAACATCATAATTACTGTCGGCGTTTCAGCTGGCATTACTTTCTTTCTATACAACCTTTTCTCAGAAACGAGGCAGGCTGTTCCTCACAAACCTGAGTTGTCACTCAGTAAACTTGGATTAAGCAAAACTGAAAGTGAGTATCTAAAAGCATTGATACAAGGTACTTCCATAAAAGAAATTGCAGCTGATGCAGGAGTAAGAGAATCGACCGTTAGAAACACACTTGTACGCGTTTACAAGAAATTCGATGTACATGACAAAGCCATGTTGCTTGCCAAGTGCGAAAAATACACACTTGTAGATTAGCATGTGGGCCCAAACCGGTGTCGCCGTCCAGTTCAGTGGCCTCTTGTATGTTTTGTCATCTCACTTTATCGTGTCCTGCACGAGAAAACTATGGAAGATCAAAAAGATACACTAAGGACGCTGGCGGGGCTAAATGCCGACGTCATTCTTACGGCTGCCGCACCGGCAGCCGAGGGCTTTAAGAAACTCTACACCATTGTCGCCCGCTTACGCGCTCAGGACGGTTGCCCTTGGGATAGGGAACAGACTCCTCTGTCTATCCGCAATAACATTATTGAAGAAGCCTACGAACTAGTTGAGGCTATTACATCCAAAGACTCAGAGCATACTAAAGAAGAACTGGGAGACCTCTTTATGCTTGCCACGATGACCCTTTCTATGTACGAGCAGGAAGGATCGTTCCAGGCTTCAGACGTCTTCGATGCAGTGGTTGCCAAACTTGTCCGCCGTCATCCGCATGTTTTTGGCGATTCGGACGCATCCACTCCGGACCAGGTTGTTGCACAGTGGAACGAGATAAAGGAGAAAAAGGAAGGACGCAGGAAAAAGGACTCCATCCTGGACGACGTGCCCAAACACCTCCCACCACTGGAAAAAGCTTACAAGATTCAGAAAAAAGCAGCAAAAGTCGGTTTCGACTGGACAAACAGCGAAGGGGTTTGGGATAAACTTACCGAGGAAAGCGCGGAGGTAAAAGAAGCCGCAGCGGCATTGCCTATGTTCGCTGCAGACACATCGGACTCTCAGGCCGTTGCAGACTCGCAAGCCTATGATCGCTTGGAACAAGAAATGGGCGACCTCCTCTTTACAGCAGTAAACCTGGCTCGGTTCTACAAAATCGACCCTTCGCTGGCACTTCAACGCGCCAACGAAAAATTCACCGAGAGATTCCATTATATTGAAAATCAGCTCAAAAAGGATGGCAGAACACCTGATCCTTCTCTTTCGCAGAGCATGGAAAGTCTCTGGGACGAGGCAAAAAGGCAGAAAGCCTAGTCGATGCAGCTCAGCTAGAATTCCGCTTGCACCAGAAATGTAGTATACTCCGGCTATGGCGGAACAGCTTTCTCCAAGCAGGCTCCAGAAAGCCCGAAACGACTTTTATATCTTCAACATTGTCAACTCGGTGTCATTCGTACTTGTTTCAGGTTCGTTCGTAACACTGTTTGCCCTGCGCCTGGGGGCATCGAATGCCACAGTCGGCCTTCTCAACGCCATAGCCTATTTTACTTACTTTTTTATGCCACTGGGCAAACGCCTCACCAAGAAAAAACCAATCGTCTGGGTCTATGGCTGGGCGTGGGTCGCTCGGTACATAGCACTTCTACCAGTGCTTCTTGCCCCTTTGCTCGCCATGCAAGGCAAACAAAGCGCGGCAGTGGCCCTTCTTTTGGCAGGAAGTGCAGGATTTGCACTCTTCAGAGGGATGGCGCTCATCGGAAACAACCCTGTTGTTGGATACTTAGCTTCAGGAGGAGGCGATAAACCCCGATCTGATCGCGGATCATTCATGGTCACCGTTTCCATGCTTAACTCCGTTGCAAGCATGGTGACAGGACTCGTTGTAGCCTTGGTCTTGGGAGAAAAGGCAACATCTTGGGTCTACGCCATCGGTCTTGGGGTTGGAATTGCGCTTGGTCTAATCGGCTGTATCTACCTTTTTCGTACGCCCGAACCTACAGGCTATACGCCAGAAAAATCTACGCCTCTTATAAAAACCACTCAAGAAGCATTGACCGATCAGACCTTCAGGCGGTTCATTTTTGTTTTCCTTATTGTTTCATTTGCGTCGGGGATGGGCAGGTCCTTCCTGCCAGTTTACGCAAAGGAGGCTTTTGGCCAAGGCGACGATGCCGTAATGATTTACTCCCTTTTTGCGAGCTTGGGCTCGATTGCCATGGGCCTTATCATACGTCTTCTTGTAGATCGACTCGGATCGAAGCCACTGCTGGTCATTTTTAGCGGTATTGGACTCGCAAGTTTCTTGCCGGTCATTTTTGTGCCTGCCAATTCTCCCATTTTTGCATCTGCACTCGTAAGTGCGCTCTTCCTTTCCTTTATTCATTTCCTTTCCTCGTTTGGATTTACGGGAGAGGAGAATACGGCGCAGACGTATTATTTTTCGCTTGTCCCCAAGAACAAAACCCTGGACTTGTCCGTTATCTATTATTTTGCCTATGGCCTGGGTGGAGCTGTTGGCTCTGGATCGAGCGGCATGCTGCTGGAACTTTTCCATACGCTGGGGCTCGATACCATTAATTCATATCGGTTACTTTATTGCATCATTTGTGCCACATTGGTACTTGCTCTTATCGGAATGCGAAGCCTCAAGCGCCTTGGTTCTGCATCCGTATCGCAGTCGCTCGAAGTCATGTTTTCTGCCCGAGACCTGCACGCTTTTGATTTGATGGCACGCCTGGAACGCAGCTCCAGCCCAGAGGAAGAGATAAAGCTTATTCAGGAACTTGGTCGCTCGGGCTCTTTGCATGCCCAGGGCGAGATTCTCTCCTACTTGAGTAGTCCACGGTTTGAAGTGCGAATGGAGGCACTGCTTGCCCTGGAAACAGCGCCTCGCCTCACTGGGAAGGCCACTAAGCCGCTCATCAAGGAGGTTGAGACCCACGCCTTCTCCACTGCCTATGTTGCAGCAAGGATCCTTGGCAAGCATCAAAAATCCGAGGCCATACCGACTTTACGCAAGGCCATGGAAGTTGATGACTACATGTTGCAAGGTGCAGCCACAATGGCCCTGGCCAGAATAGGCGATTCCGCGTCCATACCTCTCATAGAATCTGTCCTCCTGCGTAATACTAACCCTCGTGTTAGAATCTCTGCAGCATCCGCGCTGGAATTGTTTCATTCCAAGTCCTCATTGCCTGTGCTGGTTTCGTGCCTGCGCTACGATGATCCTCCTGCTTTCGTTTCGGACGAAATAATCCTGGCAATGGCGGAGATTATAGGCATTACAACAGACTTCTACCCACTCTACTGCACTTTCATAGATGACCAGGAGCAGGGGCTTGCGCTTCTTGAATCCACTGCCAATGACATTATCGCGGACGACAAGACGAGAGTAGAATGGTCGCGTAGCGTCAAGGATCTCTTTTCCAACGAGGCAGGAAGGTCACAAGGCGAAAACTCGATTGCGTCTTTTGTGTTACGCGTTGGTTTCGATCCACAAACGGAAGTTGTTTTGGCAGAAGCACTTATGGACGCTCATCTTTGTTATCGGGGCTTGCGATATTTGGCGGCCAGTTATCCTCTTTTCGTGGGGCCAGGACGTGGCACCACCCAAGGCGCTAGGTAGGCAAGGCCGCTTGAGCTTCTCAAGCTAAAGATATTCGGGGTTTTGCTTTTCTGGATCTGGATTTTGCCGAAAGAAAATAGCTATGTTGCCAATGACCCGTACGAGATCGCTTTTGGTTGTCAACGCAAGTTCGTGTGCAATGGCGACTCGGTCGTCCTTAAAATCGACAAACTTTGCCTTAACAAGCTCGTGCTGATCGAGCAAGGTACTGAGTCGATCGGCCAAAGCACCAGTCGGCCCGTTTTTGCCTATTTGCAGCATTACGGGCAATTGTGAAGCGAGCCCGGAGAGTTCGCTTCTTCGCTTCGATGTAAGCATCAAAATCCTCTTATCTATCAGTTCTATCAAGCCAGCTCAAACAAGGCGATTCAAAATGGGAGAGACACAAGCAAAGAAGAAAGCACCTTTATGAGCAATCCGCCTGCAACCCTTAGCACTACCAATACCACGGCGCCTGTGATGAGTCCTTGAAGATAGGTTACCGCCTTACGCCTATAAATGAAGTGGTTGATCCTGTAAAGAACCCGATTGAGTGCGATATCCAGAATATCCCACAAAGGCTTCAACCGACCTAATCTGGCAGTATAGCCTATCAATCGGACCATCGCACAGACCGCGTAGAAAGAAAGCAGAAACGCTACTACCGACCACGCCGCCTGTAACAAAAGGCTCAAAATAAAGCCCAAAGTTACAAAACCTGTAGTTGCAATGGTAGCAAACGTCATACTCGCCACAGAAAGCACCGCCAACGCAGCTATCGGACTGAAATCCAGCCGCTCTGCCCGAAAAAAGGAAAGTCGTGAGAAGAAGTCCAGATATGGATCGGTTATTCGTGCAAGCCAGTTGTTTCTGGAGCGCATACCCTGGTTAGGTATCCATGTCAGGAAAACACGAACAATACACAGAAGGCTGTAGAGTGTCGTCACTATGCTTAAAAAACGTGCAATAATGTTTATGGCCATCTGGGCCTCCATTCCTTTCCTTTACGCGTACCATGGACCTGTATTACAATGACATTGGAATGTCAAACACCAGGCATACTGAGTAGAATACCTTTTCTTCTGGTGTTGAGCAACTGTATCACGCCAGGTAAGCGTATAGATAGGAGCGTCAGAATAATGGCGCAGGACCGATTCTATGTGGGGACAAGTGGCTTCATGTTCAACGCGGGCACAGACGCCTTTTACCCTAAGGAACTCGAGTCAAAGGATTTTCTGCGCTTTTATTCGCTCGTTTTCCCGTTTGTAGAACTGGAAACCTCGTGGGCGAGTGGTGCAAAGAGCTTGTCGCTTTCACACATGGTTAGGAAGACGAGCCCTGATTTTCTGTTCGCTCTTAGAATTGTGGTTAAAGAAATTCGCAGCCCCACAAACGGAGATGTGGACGGCTGGCAAGTGGATGTAGAAGGGTTGCAGACTGCAGCGTCAATTCTGGCAGCGGAAGGGCGTCTGGCGGCAATCGTTTTGTGGCTTCCGCCTTCTTTTCTTTATACAGAAAGGAATAGATTATACCTCAGTCAGGTTTGTTCATCCCTTGAGTCGTTCCCTGTTGCTGTTGAGTTTGGAAATGTTGCCTGGAGGCAGGAGCGTGTTCATGACGAGCTCGCGCGGCGCCGTATAAGTTGCGTTATTGATGATGGGCCCGAATTTGACACACTAACACCAAACCAAGCGCCTCTCACCGGCGATTTTGGCTATTTCAGATTTGAAGGAAAAACCCATGAATTGTGGTGGGACGCCGATTTGGAGGATGAACACGGTTACGATTATACTGCCCAAGAGCTCAAGAAAAAGGCATTTGTCATAGATGCTTTGACAAGAAAGGCCAGACGGGTGTTCATAGTTTTTACAAACAATGCACAGGGCAATTCAACCCGAAACGCAAGAAAGCTGGCAGAGATTCTTCGCGATCTAGCCGAGTGACAGCCTGCGGTGCCTTAAAGGCCGGCGCGCCGGCAACGCGCCGGCGGCGCTAAATCAGGCGGTGCCTTACTCTGGCGATGCGCCGCCGGCCCTAAATCAGGCGGTGCCTTACTCCGGCGATGCGCCGCCGGCGCCTTGCGCTGCCCCGCTCGAGTCCGCACCTTCGCGGTTGAGGGCTGCATCAAAAATGGCGCGATCTGAGAGGGCCGGGCCGGACAGCACAACCAAGCCATCGCGGTCGAGCACCATAACCACGACTTTTTGGAGGGCGGGCGCATTGGAGCGGACCACATTCCATAAGCACTCGCGGCACTTTTCTTCTTCTGCCGACCGCATGATGATGTCAAGGAAACCCTCTTCCTGCAGCACTGCGGACAACCAACCGGACTTCTTGACGAATTCTGCCGTATTTTTCGCTCCAGACGCTATCGACGGGTGCTGCAGAAGCCAGTTTTCATGAAATCCAGGTACTAACAACACTCGGCCATCGGGAAGTACCCAAGATGCCCCATGCCCCACGATATAACGTTTTTTAGGTTCCATCGCAGCTCCATGCTTCAATTCTTGACCAGTCCGGCCAATCCTTTAAGAAAAGCGAAAAATGCTCAGGCATTTTCGATTGAATTACTGTGCCATCATATAATTTCAATTCCCGTGCCCACAGAAACAGGTGCTTCAGATTCTTCTGTTTGTGCAACACTCTATTCAGCGCGAAATTGCCATATTTGTCGTCGCCGAGTATAGGCAAGTTGTGCATTGCCAGATGGCGGCGTATTTGATGCATCCGACCAGTGCCAAGTTCCAATTCTAGAAGCGAAACACTTACGACCGATGGAGTGTCCGTTGCTCCTGTGACAAAAATGGGAAACGAATACGCCGCCAAACGCCGATACTTTGTATGTGCCTCCAACGGTCTATCATTGACCTTAAGAACGTCGTCAAAGTGTCCCACAGTCGCTTCTGGCTCGCCTGCGCAGACAGCCCAATAGACTTTCCTGATCCTACGCGTCGCTATCAAATCCGACCACCGCGAGGCCGCTTCCTTGTTTTTGGCGAGTATCATGCAACCCGCCGTCTCCTTGTCTAATCTATGGACTGGATATGGCCTAAACTTAAGTTCGGCCTCCACGAGCGCAGTCACCGAAGCCCCTACCGCCTCTCCTGGCTGACTTGCCAATCCCGTCGGCTTGTCGACGACGATTATTTCGTCGTTTTGGTAAAGAATATCAAGCACGGCTATGCCTTGCGGCTTCTGGGTGTTGTTGCCAGGAATACGCCGGCTACCGTGAGGCTGCCGCCGAAAAGTTGAAGAGCTGCCAACCTTTCACCAAGTACAAAATACGAACCCACCGCGGATACAACCGGTATAAGATTGATGAACACACTCGATCTAGTCTCTCCAAGCCTATCGATCATAATCACATAGAGCCAGTACCCCAATGCCGAGCCGCAAATACCGAGGAAAAGCACATTCAACACAACTGTGGTTGAAAGCTTCGTAAAGTGCTGCCCTTCCGACAGGGCAAAAGGAATGCAAAAGACCATTCCAAAGAAAATCTGCCAAAATGTGATGGAAAGCCGTGAATAAGAAGATGGTATGGAACGAGTCAAGAACGAATATGCAACCCATGAGAATGCCGCACCAATCATGTAAAAATACCCTACAGGCGAAGACTTTGCAGCCTCGGATTTTATCACCATAAGGACGATACCAATAAAAGAGAAAAGAACCCCAATCGCGACCAAGGCCGTAGGTCTACTGTGATGCAAAATCATTTCGATGATGAGGGTGAGTATTGGAATCGCTCCAATTATTATCGACGATTCCGTGGCAGAAAGTCTCATGATTCCATTATTCTCAAAGAAAAAGTACAGCGTTATCCCTACAAAGCTGCTCAGCGCAACCATCGGGATATCCTTTTTCTTTAGCGCCAGCGAAGTGTGAGTCGCGAACGCAATAATCGGCAGGAACACAAGAGCGATCAAAAAACGTATGATTGCCAGCATCATCGGCTGCAATTCGGTCAGCGCGACTTTGACGGAGAGGAAGGTGAGCCCCCAGAATATCGAAACTATTATTCCGTAAAAAGCTGCCAGGTTTTCCTTCTTTTTGTCCATGTGGCCACTTTATCCACTGGCACCAGCGCTGTCCAGACCTGAAAACACTTCGCTTTTGAGTTTTTCATGCTATAATCACTTCATGGAAAAGCTTGTACTGGATGGTTGTTCGCTTACCCTTGCAGACCTTGTGTATGCTGCTCGTCATAAAGAGGTCAAGATTCTTTTGGACGAAGATGCAGTCATTAGAATGAAGACGTCTCGAGCCGTCGTCGATCGTTGCGTGGAGCAGGAGCTCATTCGGTACGGTATTACGACAGGATTTGGAAAGTTCTCTGATGTTCATATATCAAAAGAAGATAACACCATTCTTCAGCGAAATCTCATAATGAGCCATGCGTGTGGGCAAGGCAGCCTACTGCCAGAAGAGGTGGTACGGGCCATGATGATTCTCCGTGCCAACGCGCTTGCGGTGGGGAACTCAGGCATTCGCCCAGGCGTCGTACAGTTGCTCCTGGATTTACTCAATACCGGGGTAACGCCGAATGTGCCGGAAAAGGGCTCCCTTGGCGCGTCGGGCGATCTTGCCCCCTTGGCGCATATTGCGCTCGTCCTCATCGGGCAAGGAGAAGCCACCTTCGATGGGAAGAAGATGCAAGGAAAGCAAGCCTTAGAGGAGGCTGGCCTCAAACCGGTAGTCCTGGAAGCCAAAGAGGGACTCGCCCTCATCAACGGCACTCAGGCCATGACAGCCATCGGTGCGCTCGCCGTCGACAAAGCGCTCTCCTTGTATAAATCCGCTACGATAGCAGGCGCCATGACCTTGCAGGCGTTGCGCGGCATTACTGACGCCTTTGACCCTCGTATCCAAGCCCTGCGCAGACAAAAGGGACAAGAGACGTGTGCGGAAGCGATGCGTCGTCTTTTGGAAGATTCTCGGTTTACTTCCAGGCAGGGGGAGCTGCGCGTGCAAGACGCCTATACGCTGCGCTGCATACCGCAGGTTCACGGTGCATGCCTTGATGCGATTCTGTACGCCAAGGGAATTATAGAAAACGAACTCAATGCAGCCACCGACAACCCGCTTATCTTTCCAAATCTTTCGGTGGTCCTGGAAGGCAATAGACAGCAGGATCGCAATGCTGATCCCGGCGACATTATTTCCGGCGGCAACTTTCATGGTGAGCCGATTGCGCTCGCGATGGATTTTTTAGGTATTGCTTGCGCAGAGTTGGCCGACATAGCAGAACGGCGTCTGGAAAGGCTCGTCAATCCAAGCCTCTCCGTTGGTTTGCCTGCCTTCTTAACCCCCGATGGCGGCCTCAATTCGGGCTTTATGATTGTTCAATATGCGGCCGCATCGCTCGTCTCGGAGAACAAGGTTTTGGCACATCCCGCCAGCGTGGACTCCATCCCTTCCAGCGCTAACCAAGAGGACCACGTCTCCATGGGCACCATTGCCGCCCGTAAGGCCAGTTCGATAATTGAGAATTCTGAGCGCGTTATCGCAATGGAGCTTCTCGCAGCATGCCAGGCCCTCGATATTCGCGCGTCCGAACTCGGCTTTGCCTCAATCCAAGATTCTTTGTCGCCCAGGACCTTACCTGTGTACGAAGTCATTCGCTCCGTGGTCCATGGCCTGGACCATGATCGTGTCATGTATCCAGACATAGACGCGGTTTTTGCCCTTGTGTCTGATGGGACCATTGCAGATTGTGTTGAATAACCTCTTCTAGTGAGGTATTCTTTGCGTTAATTCTACTTCATCGAACACTCGCTAAGTTCAAGCTGAGGACGAGTAGACAAGTTGGGGAAACTGGCTCGGGAGGGCTTCTCAATGGCAGTCAAAAAAGACTTTGGGGTTAGACTAGATAGGCAATCTCCACAGGAGAGGGCAAAATTAATCTCTTACATCAATATTAAGTTGGCAAGCATGGGCCTACCCGTATATTCCAAGGAAGGCACAGGCTTTGTGGATCTTGCTTCCGACATGCTCGAAAACTTCAGGCTAAAAGACCAACTTCTTTCAGGGTACTTACCCCCTGTCGACAAGCGCATTCAATCGTTTTTGGACGAGTACTTGAGCGATCTGGGAGATGCTGCAATACCTCGCCTGCCCTCCAATACGTTTGTGCTGGACCGATATGGCATGGCGCGCG
Organism: Rectinema sp.; assembly: GCA_039680115.1. Taxonomy (GTDB): domain Bacteria; phylum Spirochaetota; class Spirochaetia; order Treponematales; family Rectinemataceae; genus JAFIHQ01. The sequence continues at coordinate 41,130 of JBDKTP010000003.1, read as the reverse complement.
AACTGTCGTTGCCACCAGAAGGCCACATGCACAGTTCTCCTACGCTGACATCATACAGAATTCGAAACGGCGTCCTACACAATCCTCTTAACGATAAACGTACTACCGAAGGTGTTTTCCATATTGCGGAAGGAGGACTTCCTGTTCCTCCGGATAAAAAAGCCGTGCCAAAAGAGGTTTTTGCTCGACTTCTCAAAGAAGCCTTCAATCCGCCTCAGGATATGCTGGAGCTGCCCTTTACCGCTTTTGAAAGCGAAAAAGCTCATACTTTCCTTTCCTTACTTCTGCGTCCCAGCGTCAGGCCAGGCGTTCCCGGATACTGTGAAGAAAGGTCCATGGAAGTGCGTGTGTTCGCACCAGGATCCTTGGTGGCTAATCTCGATTTTCTAGAGAGCATCTTTGGCAATTCTGGAGATCCGTTTATTCCGGATAACGATGCGGCTCTGGATCCTTTGCGCTGGACAGCTACGACAGGTTGCATCATTTTGGCCACACACCTAGTCAATTTTACAAAAAAGGAACTGGGGCTGCCTCAATGGGACAAGGCTACGGAACGTCAGCGTCGCGATGGCATGTGTTGGAAGGATGCCGCCGAGAAATACAACGACGGAAAGCCATTCAAACTCTGTGCACGAAGCGAAAAAGGCGTAATCATCTCGATTTTGGCCGACAATTACTTTGGCTACTCCAAGAAGGAAGTAAAATCGCATCTTTCGTATTCCGCCAATTTGCTTGGCTTGGCTGAAGAGGAGCACTCCGGCGGTGCACTCGTATTCCCATCTTACAATCTTGGAACACTTTTTGTCCCCGACACCAACTTGCGTTCAAAAGGCCAAACAATCCAACAGGTCTTTGAGCTGATGAAAGGTCGAGTCGCGGTTCATCCCGAGGGGTATGGGGTCGATATGCTCTACCCCAACATCATATACTTGCCCGAACACGCCTACATCTCTTTGGAAGATCAGATGGCGCACTGGGAACACGACGGAGTCCAGGAGTCGTTGCGGGTGCTCCCCGAAAAGACTTACGTTCACCCAACGGGATATTCAGTGCGCATGGAGAGACACCCGGCATCGGGTGCCTGGCGGCTTATTGGTACGACCGCTGAAGGGCTGCTCTGCCACAAGCCCTGCACCGTTTCCGGCGGCGGCAAGTCAGAAATCGCCAAGTCCATTTCCGATGCTATAACCTATTCTCCAATAATCATTGCAGATTATGTCGAGGACTTCAAAGCCGTCGATGCTATTATCAACAAGAACTATGGTGATCGGTTCAAAAAACTGTCGGACAATCACCACGCCAATTCAAGGCCAATTCTATCACCAACGCGATCGCTTGGGTCGGTCATAAAACTGCTTTCCCCTTCGCCGCTTTACACTGACGAATATAACGCCTGGCTCAAGTCGATACCAGAACGCATCAAAAGTCTCGTGTTCCTTGTCAAACGCTTCTACAACCCAGACTGGGGCAGCGATTGGATGTCCCACTTCTCTGTGGATGCGGTGAACGGTACCACGGGCAACATTCTCAAGTTCGAGGGACGCCCAGTCTTGGGTTCCTATCTCCGCGTAGGAAACGATGCAGAGGGAATGCGACGTACTTTCAAGCTGCGCCAAGACTTTATGCCCGCCGAGAAGCGCCAATGGGAGGACGACATCACCGCATCGGTCGTGGTTCCTACAAAACATGTAAAGAACCTGCCAGACTGGGCGGCTCGACATCCCAGCGTCAAGTTCTGCAAGAACGTAGAAGCGCGGTTCTTCCAGCGGCCAGACGATGCGATTATCCGTGGTTATGATAAGCAGACCGAAAAAGACTTTGCAAAGCAAGACAACTTTATCAGCAACTTTGAGCCTCTGCCCAGATCCAAGGCGCAGGAACTGATAGACCACACGATACAATTCTCAGAGTATACCGAGCCAATGCAAAAATTCATTATCGACACGGCGACAGATACCCGTTTTGAGTATTTTGTGGCGTCCAACCAGCCTCGCCTTGTAGGGGGCGCCCCGTCCAAGAATCCGCGATACTTGCAGCTCGATCCAAACTACATTGACCAGGAGGCCCGTTACCTGGCAGACCTTAAGCCGAGGCTTTATAGGCAAATCAGTGCCGACAAGCCACTCTTGCATCCAGTTGGTGCGGTACTTCCAGGGCGAAGAAACAATCCGCCGGATCCCAAGGCCGGGATTCGTCCGCTCGCGGTGTATGGACCAATTCACTATCAGGAACTGCCCGAACTTTTTATGGATTTCGTCTGCTCACTCACTGGCAAAAGTCCTTCCACGACGGGTGCAGGGAGCGAAGGCGCCCTCACAAAGGGGCCGTTCAATGCACTTGTAGCCACGACCGATCTCAACAACGCGCTTTTGTCGTTCATTCTGACCGGCTATTCAGGCTTTACGTCCGCGGCAGGCTATATTGGCAGCAAGTATAAAGTAGATCACGACTTGAGCCTCTTGATGCCGGAGCTTTGGGCCCGCCTCGGGCCCGAGGAACGCGACCCCGACTTCCTGAAGTCCCACGGCTACCTGGAAAAAGTTGAAGACTTCACCTACGAAGGTCGGCTCATCCCAGCCTCGCGCCTGGGCTGGCGCATTACGCCGCTTTTTGCAACGACCTACCTGGGCCGTCTCTTCGATACTCCCTCGGCGGTCTTCCCCGAAGACATGCTAAGGCCGGAGTTGCAATCGCTCCCGGAATTCGTGGATGGTATCGAGAACATCGCGGAGGCAATGCAAAAGTCGGCTAAAGCCTATTTTGAGGACGGCTCCGTAGAAGCCGCAATTCCTCCCCTTAAAGCTGTACTTTCGGTTATGGCCTTTGGCTCTTACGAAGGCAAGAGCATGGAAGACCCCGAAGTGCGCAAACTCTTCAATCGAGACACGGTTTTGCAGTCGGATTGGTACAAGGAAAGACTCGAGCGCTACAAAGACCAGGAGATCGCGTACATCGAGCGCTCCATGAACTACATTCAAGCGTACTTGGCGCAAGGCAAGAATACTTCTAGCAACGCCGCGCGCCGAGCGCAGTTGGAAGTCCAGCGCGCCAAAGTACGGTTGGAGGCGCTGCGCGATCCTTCCTACATGGAGATTATTACAGGATCCATCGGCAAGGATCCTTTGTATAAGTAGCGAAGGCAGAGCGAACCCAGAATGGACGGTCGGCAAGAAGGCCAAGACGGCGGTGGCTCAAGCGGTGGCTCCTTAATCCTTACAAACATTGGCGAGCTGGCCACGCCTCTGGGGCGCTCGGCGCGCGCAGGGGCGCAGATGGGCCAGCTGCTTCGAATCAAAAACGCGGGGGTTGTCGTCGATAAGGGTGTTATCAGTTTCTGCGGTGAAATGAGTGACCCAGCCTTTTGCGATAAACTTGCTCAAGCCAAACGCGAAGGATTCCCGATCTTGGACGCCAACGGAATGGCTTGTGCCCCCGGATTTATTGATTGCCACACGCATTTTATCTTTGCAGGGACGCGTGAGGACGAGTTCTTCTGGCGCGCAAATGGCTTGCCCTATATGGAAATTCATCGTCGTGGAGGGGGGATTCTCAGAACCGTAGAAGCAACCCGCAAAGCCTCGCAGACCGAGCTTTTGGAACTCGGTTCAAAGAGGCTTGAGTCCATGCTCTGCCAAGGCATTACCACCGTAGAATCCAAGTCCGGTTATGGCCTCGACCTAGACACTGAAGTGCGAATTCTTGAGACGGCAAAAGCTCTGCAAGCTACTACTCCGGTTGACCTTGTAAGCACCTATCTTGGCCCGCACGCCGTACCCCCAGAGTTCTTGGGGGATCCTGAGGCTTATCTCGAGTTTGTGATCCATACGGTGCTGCCTGCGGTTCGTTCCAGGAATCTCGCTCAATTTGCAGACGTCTTTTGTGAAGACGGTGTATTCGATCTCGAACAGTCGCGCCGCTATCTTTTGGCAGCTCGAGAGCTTGGCTTCCACCTCAAACTCCATGCAGACGAAATGGCTCCCCTTGGAGGTGCAGGCCTGGCAGCCGAACTGAGCGCAACCAGCGCAGATCACTTGCTAAAGGCCGCTGACGCAGACTTACTGGCCATGGCCCGCGCAGGGACCATCGCTGTCTGTTTGCCCCTGACCGCTTTTACGCTGAGGGAACCATTCGCCCGAGCTCGCTTTATGATCGACAATGGCTTGGCGGTAGCGCTTGCCTCGGATTTCAATCCTGGCTCTTGCTATAGCCAATCTGTTCCCCTTCTGTTTGCACTCGCCGTTCTGTATATGAATCTTACAATCGACGAAGCATTGACTGGCCTAACCCTGAATGCGGCAGCTGCGTTAGGTTTGGCCCAGACCACTGGATCCATTGAAGCCGGTAAGAAAGCCGACATGGTCCTTCTGGATGCCCCTTCCTGCGACTTCCTTGCCTACAATGTGGCAACCAATCTGGTTAAGACCGTGCTCAAAGCAGGGACAGTCGTTTACACCAGAGCCTAGCATAACCAATAAAAAAGGCCGCCCGGAAATCTTCCGGACGACCTTACACAAAAAGCTTGTCGGATCCCTTTAAGCATTCAGGGATCAAAAACTCATTTCTTGTTAGCAAGCGTTGCTTTGCAGATCTTGCAAATCTTCACCTTTTTCCCATCAATCTCTTGTTCGTAGAGAACTTTAACATTTTCTCGTTTACAAACAGGGCAAACCCCTCGGCCGCTATTCGGCAACTCTCTCACGCCCTTTCCTCTATGCGCTTTGGACATATTATCCTCCGACCTTATTCAGCCTTGGGCTCTGCCGTGGCAGGGCTCTCAGAAGCCACCGCCTTATTTTTCTCTGATGCACCCGTCTTTTTCGCAGCTGCCTTTTCTGTGCGACCGCGCTTCTGAGCCTTTTCAGCCTTATCGTTTGCCTTTTTTGCTGCCTTTTTCTTATCTTGGGCTGCCGTCTTATCAACAGGTTTGTAGTCTACAAGCTCCAGAACGACCATGTCTGCTGCATCGTGAGCTCTATCTCCAATGCGCAAAATCCTCGTATAGCCACCTGCGCGGCTAACAAAACGCGGACCAATATCGGTAAAGAGCTTTGCGAGTATAGCTTCATCCTGAATCTTTTTAGCAGCTATCCTGCGGTTGTGCACACTATCGACTTTTGCTCTCGTAATCAGCTTCTCAGCCGCTTTACGCGTTTCCAAAGCCTTGGCATGCGTCGTCACGATCCTTTCATATTTAAAAAGCACTGTGACCTGATTGCGGATAAGCGCCTTTCTGTGGGCCGACACCCTGTTAAGTTGGTTGAATCCACTTCTATGCTTCATCGGTCTCTTCCTTCTTCATGGTAAGTTTCAGATAGCTACGGAGCGGCGCGTAATCGGTCATCCCGAGGCTCAAGTTCCATTCTGCAAGCTTTTCTTTGATCTCGAGAAGAGACTTCTTGCCAAAGTTCCGCGTCTTGGTGATTTCCTCTTCGGTTTTTCGCGTCAGATCCCCAATCGTCTTGATATTCGCATTCTTCAGACAATTGGAAGACCGTACAGAAAGCTCCAACTCTTCAACCGGAGTATTGAGAATCTGCCTTACACGCTCCTCGATTTCGTCATTCTGCTCATCGCCGGAGGTTTCGTCTTCGTCGAAATTGATAAAGATCGAGAAGTGGTCTTTTGCTATCTTTGCAGCCTCACCCAGTGCACTTTCTGGTTTGAGCGTTCCGTCTGTCCAAATCTCGAGATTTAGTTTGTCGTAGTCCGAACGCTGCCCAACTCTTGTCGGTTCGATAGAGTACTTTACCTTGGTTACCGGCGAGAAAATTGCGTCCATCGGAATCGTACCTACCGTTTCTACGTAACGTTCGTTAACTTCGGCAGGAACGTACCCTCTACCAAGATCTACTTGAATTTCAAGGTCAAGATGCACATCGGGATTCATTGTTGCAATTCTCAAATCAGGATTGAGAACTTCCAGGCCCTTTTCCTGTGCAAAAAAGGAACCCTTCAACTCTTCCAAACCCTTAATCTCGTAGAGAAACGTTGCTTGCTCTTCATCATTGGGAAGGCGCACTCTGAGCTGTTTCAAGTTATTCAGGAATTCTATCGTATCCTCAACGACACCAGGGATAGTCTCGAACTCACTCGTAATGACATGCTGTGCGCCTTCAGTGTCATATTGAACGATCCGGACTGCAGTAATTGCGTAGCCCTGAATCGACGACAAAAGAATTCGCCGCAGCGTATTACCAATCGTAGTCCCATACCCTGGTTCAAAGGGATAAGCGACAAACCGCCCGTAAGAAGGACCCGATTCGCTTTGCTCGTAAGTAATTCCCTTAGGCTTCTTGAAACCTTTGAGAAGGTTTTTTCGTGCCATTTCGGCTCCTTATTTCGAGTAGAGCTCTACAATGAGCTGCTCGCGAATATCAGCCATATCGGTAATATCCTGACGGTGCGGATATGCCACAAACCGTCCAACCATGTCGTCAGGATTAATCTCGATCCACGGCATAGTCCCTGACTTTCCTACTTCCTGCAAGGCATTCTTTATAAAGTCATACTTCTTGGCTTCACCGATAACGGAGATTTGATCTCCAGCCTTCACTGAATAAGAAGCTATATTGACCCTCTTTCCATTGACTGCAATATGACCATGAGTCACAAGCTGCCTCGCCTGAGCTCTCGAAGTTGCCAAATGCATCCTATAGACAACATTGTCCAACCTGCGTTCCAACAAAATAAAGAGGTTCTCGCCAGTCTTCCCCGGCATTGCCAGCGCCTTCTCAAAAGCATTGCGGAACTGTGCTTCCTGCAAGCCATACGAGCGCTTCAACGTCTGTTTTTCTCGCAGCTGAGTCGCATATTCCGACTTTTTGCCAGTTCTCGACTTCGGCGCTTTCCCAGGGGGAAGCCGTTTTTTGTTTATTGGACATTTGTCGCTCTTGCAGCGATCACCTTTAAGAAAGAGCTTCTTCTGCTCAACGCGGCAAAGCCTGCATACCGGTCCAGTATATCGTGCCATTTTCCTTTTACCCCCTGTCAGATTCGACGAGCCTTGCGAGGCCTGCAACCATTATGGGGAATGGGTGTCACGTCGTTTATGGATTTAACCTTAAGACCAAGAACCCCAAGCTGTCGAATTGCAGATTCTCGACCAATACCCGGGCCCTTTACATAAACGTTCACTTCCCGCAGCCCGCTATTCATTGCCTTCTGAACAACCGTCTCAGCAACAGTCTGAGCCGCAAAGGGGGTGGATTTTTTTGCTCCTCTGAACTGATGCGTGCCCGAACTGGCCCACGCTATCGTGTTGCCATTCAAATCGGTGATAGTAATAATCGTATTGTTGAAGGTAGCCTGAATATAGACATTCCCTTCGTAAACGCTCTTTTTCTCTTTACGTTTCTTTGTAGTAGTTGTACCAGCCACTTTAGCACCCCTTGACCTTACACGGCCTTCTTCTTGTTAGCTACCGTCTTTCTCTTACCTTTCCTGGTTCGGGCGTTGGTTCTCGTCCTCTGTCCACGAACAGGAAGGCCTCGTCTATGCCTCAAACCACGATAGCATCCAATATCCATCAGCCGCTTGATATTGAGTGCAACCTCAGTCCTAAGTCGACCTTCTACTTTATAATCATTCTCAATGACTCTTCGGAGCTCAGCAAGTTCTTCGTTCGACAGATCATTGATTTTTTTGTTGGGATCGATGCCTGTCGTCTCGCAGATTTTCTTTGCACTCGCTCTTCCCAAGCCATAGATATACGTGAGAGCGATCTCTACATGTTTGTTGGGGAGGTCAACTCCCGCAATACGCGCCATGGAATTCCTCCTGCCCTTCAGCCTTGTTTCTGTTTGTGCTTCGGGTTTTCACAAACAATTCTGACAACGCCGTTACGACGAACTACTTTGCACTTGTCACATATCTTTTTAACGCTCGTCCTGACCTTCATAAGTTCCCCTTATGCGTGAACACGCAATTAAATACTATAATCAAAAAATATTCTACAGGCTCTTGGACTTGTTGTACCCTTTCCGAACCAACCCGTCATGATGGTGCATCTTCATGATGCCCTCAATCTGAGACATCGTGTCCAGGTCGACGCCCACGATAATCAGTAACGAAGTGCCTCCCAAGAGGTAAGAAAGCTCACTCGGGAAGTTAAACAACCGCTGCATCAGGCTCGGTATGAAGGCGATCACAGCCAAGAATATTGCGCCAGGCAGAATAATCCGGTTCAAAATCCTATTAAGATATTCTTCCATCTTGTCGCTTCGAATACCCGGAATCGATCCGCCGTTCTCCCTAATATTCTTGGAAATCTCCTGCGGATTGAGCGTAACCTGGGTATAGAAGTAAGCAAAGAAGACGATCAACACGATATAGAAGAAGTTGTACCAGAACCCCGCCGGGTTCAAGAAACTTGCAAAATCGCGCAGCCACTTAGCGTTAACCCCAAAACTCTGAGCAATCTGAAGCGGGAAGCTTAAAATGCTCGAAGCGAATATTACAGGCACAACGCCGGACGGATTGATCTTGAAAGGAATGTAGGTATTCTGAGCACCGTACATCTTTCTTCCAACAACGCGTTTTGCGTAGTTGACGGGTATCTTTCGCTGTCCTTTCTCTTCGATTACAACCAAAGCAACTATTGCAACGAACATCAGCAACACGACAATCGCATAGACTGCATTGATGTCGCCAGTCTGAATCTTTCTTAGGAGCTCATACACCGCATTAGGCAAACGTGCAACGATTCCGGCAAAGATCAACATTGAAACACCGTTGCCGACACCCTTTTTCGTTATCTGCTCGCCGATCCAAATCAGGAACATTGTCCCAGTCGTGACCGTCAATATCGAGATCAACGTGTACTGCAGCCGATTTGGCATGACAATGGCGTTCGGGATTCTGTCCGCCCACACCGTGGTGGAATACCCCTGGATAATGCAAATCGCAATCGTTCCAATTCGGCTCCATCTTGCAATTTTCTTTCTGCCACCATCGTCCTCAGCAGTTTCTTTAAGCTTTGGGAAGATGATCATCAGCAGTTCCATAATGATCTGCATGCTGATGTAGGGCATCACTCCAAGCATAAACAATGAAAAGTTCTTAAAGGCGCCGCCAGCAAAGAAATCGAGATAATCGGTTATTCCATTTCCTGAACCAGCCTGACTTGCGAAATACGACTGCAAAGCGCTTGCGTTGATTCCTGGCAAAGGCAGGTAGGTACCGAGCCTGAATATCATTAGCCAGAATATGGTGTAGAAAATTCTCTGCCTGAGTTCCTTAATGCGAAACATGTCTGAAAGCGCGTTCCCTGCCATGCATTCCTGCCTTTTACTTGCGCGTTACGACGCGTCCTGTGCTTTTCCCATTGCTGTGGGAATTTCCACTTTTCCGCCCGCGGCTTCAATCTTGGCCTTGGCTCCTGCGGAGACAGCATCAACACTAACATTGAGCGCAACCGAAATGGTGCCATTCCCCAACACTTTTACAGGGACTTCAGGTTTGCGTATAAGCCCCTTAAGCAACAGCGAGGCTGTATCCACGACATCGCCGGCAGAAAATCTCCCTTCCAGGTCGCAAAGATTGACAATTTGCCATTCTTTCTTGAACACTGCATTCGAGAAACCGCGGCGCGGCAAACGCCTATACAGCGGCATCTGTCCGCCCTCAAAGCCCGGATATGTCTTGCCGCCAGAACGCGACTGCTGACCCTTATTACCACGTCCTGCTGTCGTGCCAAGGCCGGAACCCTGTCCGCGGCCAACAATTCTCTTTTTCCTGGTAGCACCCTCGGGCGCATGAAGCAAATAGTCGGACATCACTCGACCTCCTTGGTCGAAACGAGGTGCTGCACGGTGTTCACCATACCCAGAATAGAAGGTGTGGCTTCCTTTACTGTCGAAGAACCAATCTTGCGCAGCCCTAGCGAACGAACCGTCGCCTTCATGACCGGCTTTTGATGGATAAGGCTCTTCTTAAGCGTTATTTCAATCTTAGCCATGATCAACCCCACAAATCTTTGAGCGTCTTCCCGCGGTTCTTGGCCACGGTCTTGGCGTCCAGAAGCTGCTCCGCTCCATTAAAAACAGCGCGGACTATGTTCATGGAATTGCGTGAACCTATGCACTTGGAAATGACATCGGTATAACCTGCAGATTCCATTATTGCACGCACAGGCCCTCCGGCAATAACACCCGAACCAGATACAGCCGGCTTAATCATTACCGTAGTTGCCTTGTATTTTCCAACAATCTCATGAGGAAGTGTCCCGTTCTTTACAGGAACATGAACCACCGCCCTCTTAGCCTTTTCTACTGATTTGCGAATTGCTTCGGTGACGTCATTTGCCTTTCCAAAGCCAAATCCGACATTGCCCTGATGGTCTCCCACCACTGTAAGAGCGGAGAAGGAGAAGCGGCGACCACCTTTTACTACCTTCGCAGTTCTATTCAGTTGAACTAACTTCTCAGTAAAGTTGTCGTGAGGCTGGGTGTCTTCTTTTCGATTCCTATCCACAGCTACCCCCTAGAATTTCAGCCCGGCTTTGCGGGCTCCATCGGCAATTGCCTTGACTACGCCATGATACTGATAGCCATTTCTATCAAAAACAACCGTAGTTATTCCTTTTTCAATCGCCCGTTTTCCGATCTCTTCGCCAAGCTTACCGGCGCCTTCCACATTGTGTCCAAGGTCATTTAGTGATTTTTCAAGCGTGGAAGCGCTCACCAACGTGTGCCCTACGCTATCGTCAATAATTTGAACATAAAAATTCAAATTAGACCTATAAACAGTCATTCGAGGACGCTCAGCCGTACCAGTGATCAATTTGCGGACTGAATGCTTTCGTTTGTTGCGCTTTCTTAGTTTATCTTCAAGTTCCCTTACGCTCATGTCATCCGCCTCACTTTATACCGGTCTTGCCAACTTTTCGACGAATCTTCTCGTCCTCGTAGCGGATGCCTTTGCCCTTATAGGGCTCTGGCTTCCTTATGGAACGAATTTCGCTCGCGAACTTGCCGACAAGCGCCTTATCGGCGCCGCTAATAACCAACTTCTGACCGTTAGCCTCTATGGCTACGGAAATCCCCTTAGGCACCATAACAACAAAATCGCTTGAGAACCCGAGGCTCATAACAAGGAGGTTGCCTTGCAACTCGGCACGGTAGCCGACGCCGTTGATGATCAACGACTTTTTGAAGCCTTCGGACACACCAATGACCATACTGTTGATAAGGTTTCGATACAGCCCGTGATAGGCTCCCGATTGCTTATCCTCACCTTTCCTGGTGACATAGACATTGGAATCCTTAACTTCTATTCCGACTTCAGGAAGATAATCCTGCTCAAGTTTCCCTTTTGGCCCTTCGACTACGACTCGGGTGGGTTCAACTGTGACCTTTACACCCTGTGGTATCTGGACCGGCCGTATTCCGATTCTTGACATCGCCTTCCCCTTGCCTTACCAGACCGTACAGATGAGTTCGCCACCCACCTGCTTTTCAACGGCCTTCTTGCCTGTAATAATCCCTTCTGAAGTCGAGATAATTAACGTACCATAGCCGTTAAGCACGCGGGGAATTTCCTTGTAGCCGGAATAAACTCGCCTGCCAGGTTTGGACACCTTATCTAGACCATGCAAAACAGGATTATTGCCTTCGTCGTACTTTAGAAAAATCCTGATTACGTTTACGCCGTCCGACTGAATCTTCTTGAAGTTCTTGATATATCCTTCAGTCTTGAGAATCTTGACAATCTCAAGCTTGAGTCTGGAGGCCATGATATCAACCTTCTCGTGACGGGCCGCACTTGCGTTGCGGATCTTTGTCAACATATCCGCGATGGGATCAGAAACGCTCATCGCAACCTCCTACCAGCTCGATTTCGTCACGCCAGGAAGTTTGCCTTCAGAAGCAAGCTTCCGGAAGCAAATTCGGCACATATCGAACTCTCTCATGTACCCTCTGGACCTGCCGCAGATATGGCAGCGGCGAACTTTCCGAGTCATGTACTTTGGCTTCTTTTCAGCCTTTAGAATCATCGCCTTTCGAGCCATGTATGCCTTCCTTACTTTCTGAAGGGCATGCCCAATTTGGCAAGGAGCGCCCTAGCTTCCTTGTCCGTTTTTGCGGTCGTCACGATCGCAATATTGAGCCCCATCACCTTCTCAATTTTATCAAAGTCGATTTCCGGGAAAATAATCTGCTCCGTCAGACCAAGCGAGAAATTCCCATGCCCATCAAAAGCATTGGGGTTAACACCTCTAAAGTCTTTAACACGGGGAAGTGCGACGTTCATCAAACGATCGAGGAACTCCCACATATAATTGCCCCTCAAGGTAACACGCGCACCAATTTCCTGGCCCTGCCTGATCTTGAACGTAGCAATGGACTTTCTAGCCTTAGTCTTAACGGCATGTTGTCCGGTAATAATCTCCAAATCATTGACCGCTGCGTCGAGGAGCTTCTTATTCTCCTTTGCTTCGCCAACGCCCATGGACACAATCACTTTTACAAGACGAGGTACTTGCATAAATGAACTATACCCCATCTCCTTAAAAAGCTCCGGAGCAATCCTTTCTTTATAGGCCGTCTTAAGCCGGGGTACGTAAACCTTCGCCTCTGTTTTCGCCTCTGCCATCAGAGAACCTCCCCGCACTTTCGGCATACACGCTTCTTGGTGTTACCGTCGAGTTTATAGCCTATCTTTACTGGCCCACATTTCTTGCAAACAATCATCACATTGGAAACACTTAAAGGCGCTTCAATCTCGATAATGCCGCCTCGATCTTGCTGGTTTTTCTTCTTCATAGCCTTCTTTACCATGTTGACACCAGCAACGATCACGCGACCATTCTCGCGGTCGATCTTTAACACCTTCCCCTGCTTTCCCTTATCCTTGCCGGCTATGACCTGGACAAGGTCTTCCTTGCGGAGCTTGTACTTAGTACTGGCCATACCCTCTCCTTAAAGGACCTCGGGTGCGAGAGAAACGATTTTCATATAATCTTTCTCACGCAGCTCTCGAGCAACCGGCCCGAAGATGCGCTTGCCCTTCGGGTTTTTGTTAGCATCGATAATGACGCATGCATTGTCGTCAAAACGAATATATGTACCGTCAGGCCGCCTGTATTCCTTGTGCGTCCGCACGATAACCGCCTTTTCAATAGTCCCCTTCTTAATTGAAGAGTTTGGAAGCGCGGATTTTACAGCCACCACGATGACGTCGCCCACAGAAGCATATCTTCGCCTGGTACCACCCAAAACCTTAATGCATTGGACGGTTTTTGCACCGGAGTTGTCAGCGACCGTGAGCATACTTTCAACCTGAATCATTTTCTTCTCCCGTTCGCCTATTTCGCCCGTTCGACGATCTGCACAAGCCGCCAATGCTTCTCTGCAGAGAGCGGCCTGCATTCTTCTATGCGTACTGTGTCACCAACATGTGCCTCGTTGGATTCATCGTGCGCCTTGATTCTCTTGGACTTCGTTACGTACTTCTTATAAAGCGGATGAAGCTTTCGCTGAATGACTTCCACCACGATGGTCTTATCCATCTTGTCGGAAGCAACTATGCCCTGCAGAACCAGCTTCCCCTTCTTTTGTTTCTGAACGTCGGTTTCCACGATATTCTCCTCGAGCCCTTACGCCTGTTCTGCATTGCCGGCCTTTTTTTCGGCCTGGCAAATGAGGGTTTCGACCCGCGCTATCTGACGGCGGAGAGTCCGCTTTTCAACAGGATTCTCCACATGCCCCATAACCATCTGGAAGCGAAGATCGAAATACTTCTTGCGAAGTTCGTCGCGTTTGACCCTAAGCTCTTCTAGCTTTAAATCTTTGAATGAATTCTTCATCGTCTTACTCCGTCTCTTCGCGCAGAGCAAACTTGGTCTTTACCGGCAACTTGGATCCTGCAAGCCGCATGGCTTCTTCCGCTACCTTCGGCTCAACTCCAGAAAGCTCAAACAGCACCTGACCTGGCTTGACTACGGCGACCCAATACTCTGGGCCCGGCTTGCCTTTTCCCATACGGGTTTCCAAAGGCTTCTTTGAATAGGGCTTATCCGGGAAAATCCGAATCCAAAGCTTTCCACCACGCTTAATATAGCGGTTAAGTGCGACACGCGCAGCTTCGATCTGCCTATTTGTAAGCCACTTTGGCTCCATGCACACCAAACCATACTCGCCGAAGGCAATCGAGTTGCCGCTCTGAGCAACACCGCGAATCGTACCACGTTGCTGCTTTCTATATTTAACTCTCTTCGGGATAAGCATATATTAGCTCCTAACCTCTTCTGCATCAGAAGTCCCGTGGTACTCCCTGCGAGGACGTCGATCTTGCCTCGGTTCGCGACCAGGTGCCATTCCGGCCTCATGCCGCGGTGCCTTACGCGCCAGCATACCTGCATCCTCGGCCTTATCAGTGCTGTACACCATGCCCTGATAAATCCACACCTTAACGCCAATCTTACCAAAAGTTGTATTGGCTTCGGCAAACCCATAATCTATGTCGGCACGCAAAGTATGCAAAGGAATACGCCCTTCCTTAAGCTCTTCGGTTCGAGACATATCGGAACCACCCAAACGGCCAGACAGACGGACCTTGCAGCCCTGAGCGCCACCTTTGATCGCGTTAGAAATTGCCATTTTCATAGCTTTTCTAAAAGACCCACGGCCCTCAAGCTGACGGGCAATGCCCTGGGCAACGAGCTGAGCATTGGTATCGGTTTTCTTGATCTCTTTGATCTTGATCTGTACCTTCTTGCTCGCAACCTTCTGAATCTCCATGCCGATTTTCTCGATATTCGCGCCCTTTACACCAATAAGAACGCCAGGTCTCGCTGTATGGATAATCACGGTAATTCGCTGCGGATGTCGAATAATCTCGATGTCAGCAACGTCGGCGCCTTTTACCTCAGGGAGCTCATAAATTCGCTTCCTGATTGCAAGATCCTCGTGGAGTGTCTTGGCGTAATCGCGTGGCTCCACATACCAATGAGAGCTCCAATCCTTATTGATTCCAATACGAAGTCCAATCGGATTTACTTTTTGACCCACGTTACGCCTCCGACTTCTTGCCGATCTCGTCTACGACACAAGAAATGCGGCACATTCGTTTGACAAGCATATCAGCCCTTCCCCGGGCACGAAACCAAACCCTGCGCATTCTCGGACCTTCGTCCACCCGCAACTCCTTGATGTAGAGCATGTCTTCGTCAAGCTTGCGGTTCTGATTCAGTGCGTTGGACGCTGCCGAAACCAAAACTTTCTTAATCAATTGCGCACCCTTGTGAGGCATATTGTCCAAAATCGCTATCGCCTCAGTGTAGGGCTTTTTCCTGATAAGGTCGGCAACGGGGCGAACCTTAAAAGGCGAGGCGACAAGCCATTTCGCCGTTGCGCTATACCCTGATTTCTTTTCAGCCATGGCCGTCCCCTAGACTTTCTCGGCTTTTTTGTCGCTGCCTGCATGCCCACGGAAAATGCGGGTAGGAGCGAACTCACCGAGTTTATGACCAACCAAGTTCTCTGTCACATAAACAGGAACCCAAGTTTTGCCGTTATACACGGAAATCGTTAGTCCAACCATTTCCGGAATAATTGTTGAAGTTCTGGAGTAGGTCTTAATAAGTTTCTTGTCTCCAGACTTTTTCGCTTCAGTTACTTTCTTGTACAGGCTCTTCTCAATGAAGGGCCCCTTCTTTATGGACCTTGACACGAGTTTGCTCCTCTATCACTTTCGGCGCTTAGTTATAAAGCGACTGGAAGGCTTGTGCGGATCACGCGTCTTATAGCCTTTGGCTGGCTGACCCCATGGAGACACAGGCTGCTTGTAACCTTTTCCACGCCCTTCACCACCACCATGTGGGTGATCAACAGGGTTCATGACAGTACCACGAACGGTTGGCCGAATCCCGAGCCATCTTGTTCGGCCCGCTTTTCCAATGCGCTCATTCATGTGTTCGTCGTTACCAACCGAACCAACCGTCGCCATGCACTTCTTAAAGACCATGCGCAACTCGCCGGAAGGCAATTTAATAACGACATAGTCGCCCTCAACACCGGCAAGCAAGGCGCCAGCGCCAGCGGAACGAGCAAGCTGTCCACCTCGGCCCAGGGTCAACTCAATATTATGAACAGTAAACCCAAGCGGGATATTCTCCAAAGGAAGCGCATTACCTACTTCAGGGGTAGCCTTAGGTCCCGACATAACCTTCTGCCCAACCTTGAGACCTTTGGGTGCAATAATATAGCGCTTCTCGCCGTCAGCATACTTCAAAAGCGCAATATTGGCGCTTCGGTTCGGATCGTACTCAATGCTGGAAACAACAGCGGGAATATCAAATTTATCCCGTTTAAAATCAATCTCTCTATAAAGTTTCTTGTGTCCACCACCATGGTGTCGCACAGAAATTCGTCCATTAGAGGCTCGACCACCGGTGCTCCGCTTGCCCTTGGTAAGGGATTTTTCGGGATTGCTTTTGTTCGTCGTGATCTCATCGTTCACTACCTGAACTCTGTGGCGCAAACCTGGTGTAATCGGCCTAAAAGTTCTAATACCCATAATTTTCCCCTACTTCCTTCATGCGCCTTCAAAAACGCTGATCGTCTCACCCTTCTGGATGCGCACGATAGCCTTTTTCCACTCAGCGGTCCGGCCAGGTTTGCCTCTGAGACGCTTGGGTTTAGATTTGACATTGATTATTCTGCAGCTTACAGGCGTAACTTTAAAAAGTGCCTTTACTGCTTCCATAATCATGATCTTGTCCGCGCGGGAATCGACCTTAAAAACATACTGGCCAGATTCCCGCATGATATTGCTCTTTTCCGAGAGCACCGGCTCGATCAAAATCGACTCATACTCCATCTCGGCGCTCCTTCTTACTCAGCGTAAAATTCATTGAGCTGCTTTGCCGCGGACTCAAGCATCAAAACCTTTCTCGCATAAAAAAGATCATGTGCTCTTAGCCTGTTGTACGACAAATAACTCAGCCAGGGAATATTCCGTGCAGCACGCTTCAGCATAGGATCGTCATCCTTAAGTACTATTACCGTTCGCTCCGGCTTCTTAAGATCGACGAATTGCCCAAGAAGGGCCACAAGGTCCTTTGTCTTTCCGCTTGCCACAGTAAAATCCTCGACAACGGTCAAGGTTCCGTCCTGAGCCTTCTGGCTCAAAATGGTCTTGAGTGCCAACTGCTTGGCCTTCCGTGGCATCTTATATGAAAAGTCCCTGGGTTTAGGTCCGAACGAGACACCACCACCTACATAGATGTTAGACTTGGTGTCGCCATGACGAGCATGGCCCGTACCCTTCTGCCCGTAAGGCTTTCTATTTGTACCATGAACCTCACCACGGTCTTTGGTACACGCTGTGCCAACCCGCGCATTCGCAAGTTCATTATTGATTGCATACCACACAACATCGTCATTAATAGGAAGCCCGAAAACAGTCTCGGACAGCTCAACGTTCCTGAGCTCCTTCCCATTGGTGGAAACAACTTTACTTTCCATTGGGCCCTCCACCTTCAGTTCTTCTTGATGGCTTTACGAACAAGCACATCACAATTTCTTGGTCCGGGAAGAGCGCCCCTCACAAGAACGACGCTTTTTGCAGTGTCCACTCGAACCACCTTCAGGTTTTGAACCGTTACCTGCTCTCGACCCATGCGACCCGGCAGCTTGATGTTTTTAAAGCTTTTGTGCGGCCACGTGCATTGGCCAGTCGATCCTGGCTCTCGGTGGAATTTCGATCCATGTGTATTACGACCACCTCCAAACCCCCAACGTTTCTGAACACCCTGGAAGCCTTTACCTTTGGAAGTAGCAGTAACGTCTACATACCGAACGCCATTGAAAAGAGAAGCATCGAGCTTATCGCCGACCTGCACTTCTTTTTCAAAGCCTTTCATTTCACGAAGGATACGCGTAGGGGCAATTCCTTCCGGAAACTGACCCGCATATGGCTTGGTAACTCTCGACTTTTTCTGTTCGTAAGCACCCACCAAGACAGCATCGTATCCATCGGCGTCTGTAGTCTTTTTGCCAACGACTACATTGGGAACGATTTGTACGACAGTTACAGGAATCAATTTCCCCGTATCGTCGAAAACCTGCGTCATCCCAATTTTTTTGCCAATTAGTCCGATCATTCGGCTCTCCTGCGTTGAACGCTACCAGCACTAAGCCGGGCGTTTCAGCATTCTACGTAAGCCCAAGGCTTACTGTTTAATCTCGACATCGATTCCCGCTGGAAGCTCGAGCTTCATAAGGGCATCCATAACTTCCGGCGTCGGATCCAAAATATCGATAAGACGCTTATGCGTCCGCATCTCAAACTGTTCCCTGCTCTTCTTATGAACATGAGGCGAGCGAAGGACGGTAAACTTATTGATGGTCGTTGGCAACGGAATAGGACCAGAAACTTTGGCTCCCGCATGCTGAACAGTCTTTACAATACTGCTCGCGCTGTCATCAACCAAGCGCACATCAAATCCTCTAAGCTTGACACGAATTCTGTCTTTCATGTGTCCTCCAAAGATCGCTTGCACAAGAGTCCGCTTAGCCGTACCCAGGCGGGCGCGCTAAACCTCATGTGCGCCAGGGCACAAGAGCCCTGGTTTTGGTGTCGGCAGAGCCACACCAAAGTCCCCACCCCATTCCGGGCGGGCAAAGTATTATTACAAAAAAAACAAAGGCTGTCCAGCCCTTACGAGCGGGTCGGACAGCCATTTTTTGCTTTACTCGATAATTTCGGTTACCTGACCGGAAGCTACAGTACGACCACCCTCACGGATAGCAAACTTAAGCCCCTTCTCCATAGCAATAGGATAAATCAGCTCGCCGATAATCTCGGTGTTGTCGCCAGGCATGACCATTTCCTTGCCCTCAGGCAGGGTTACGGTGCCAGTGATATCGGTTGTTCTAAAATAGAACTGAGGTCGATAGCCACTAAAGAACGGGCTATGACGTCCACCTTCTTCCTTGGTCAAGCAAACAATCTGGCCCTTGAACTTGGTATGAGGAGTAATGGTACCCGGTTTAGCAAGAACTTGTCCTCGCTCAACTTCCTTCTTGTCAACGCCCCGGAGAAGTGTGCCAATGTTGTCACCAGCTTCGCCCTCGTCCAGAATCTTGTTGAACATTTCAACACCGGTAACGACTGTGGTGCGCGTCGGTTTAATTCCAACGATTTCAACCTGGTCGTTAACCTTGACAATACCACGCTCCACACGGCCCGTAACTACAGTACCGCGGCCAGAGATGGAGAATACATCCTCAATGGGCATAAGGAACGGCTTATCAATAGCACGGACCGGATCAGGGAACCAAGAATCCATGGCATCAAGCAGATCCTGAATGCACTTGGTGGCTTCAGGATTGTCGGGTTCGGTCATAGCCTTAAAAGCAGAACCTTTGATAATCGGGGTCTTATCGCCAGGGAAACCATAGAAGTTCAAGAGGTCGCGAACTTCCTCTTCGACCAGCTCGATAAGCTCAGGATCGTCAACAAGATCGACCTTGTTAAGAAAAACAAGGACAGACGGCACGCCGACCTGACGGGCAAGCAGAACGTGCTCACGAGTCTGTGGCATGACCGAGTCAGGAGCAGAGACTACCAGAATGGCGCCATCCATCTGAGCGGCACCGGTGATCATGTTCTTAATGTAGTCAGCATGTCCCGGGCAGTCGATATGCGCATAGTGGCGCTTTGCGGACTGATACTCAAGGTGACGGGTGTTGATCGTAATACCGCGCGCTTTCTCTTCTGGTGCGTTATCGATTTCATCATACTTCATGACCTTGTCACCAAACTTGCGTCCGCAGTACATGGTGATGGCGGCGCTGAGCGTCGTCTTTCCGTGGTCAATGTGTCCGATCGTACCGACGTTCATGTGAGGTTTGGTACGCTCGAATTTCTCTTTGGCCATATTTCTCTCCTCCTTGGCTTCGTTACCGGCGATTTCTTGCCACACCACAGGGCAGGCAAAAACACCGTCCGCCGGCAAACTGCCGTCGGTTCGTACCGCCATGAATATTCTTTATAAGGGCTTTCGGATTATAAAGAAACTTCTAATCCTGTGCAAGTGCTCATAGGTGTGAATTCTGCCCTTTTGGCCACGTTTTTATGTTTTCGTAGCTGAAGGCTTTATTAGCGTTATTTGACCATAGAATACTCTGCTTGTCAATGGCCATGTATCACTGCGATGGAACTACACTGTTGCTTTTGAAGCGCGCCTGGAACTGAACCCTGCCCTTGCTGAGCGAGCGTAGTTCGGTTGCAAAACCGAACAATTGACGCATGGGCGCCGCGGCGCTGATGTTCTTACCCCAGGGGCCATCCTCCACCGCTTCAATGTGCCCAGCGCGGGCGCCGATTGCGCCCAGTACAGCGCCAAAATACTCTTCCGGGCACTCGATGTCGAGCTGCATGACCGGCTCGAGGAGGACGGCGCCCGCGGCCTGGATGGCGTGGCGGACGGCTTGCGCCGCGGCGGCTTCAACTGCGACATCGGCGCTCCGCCCCTGCGCAGGAGGCTGGAACGATAGTATATGCGTCGCAACTTCCTGCATTGGCCAGCCCGCCAGGGGCCCCACGGACAAAGCTGACTCAACTCCTCTGCGAATAGCCTCAGCAAAATGCGGAACAGGCTTGAGACCTTCTGCAAAGTCCACACTATTGGATTCCGGCCCCCCTGGCTGGACTTCAAGTTCGATGGTGACCTTAAGCCGTTCGCCACCAAAGTCATGGTCGAAAACCTCAGAGACCCTTGCACTGCCGCGCAGCCGCTCTTTGCAGTTTACCTGAGGCTTTCCAACGTGTACCTTGAGCCCATGTTCCTTGCGAAGCCGCTCGACTACGATGTCAAGGTGAAGCTCTCCTTGCCCACTAATTATAAATCGTCCTGTCTCGCGCTCTTCTTTTACCACAAGCGAGGAGTCTTCGGTGGCAAGAGCAGCGAGCGCATCTCGAAGGGCAGCAAGGTCAGACGCAGCGGCGGGCTCCACAACGAGGCTCACGACAGGTTCCGGAATTACGAGTTTTTCGTAAATGATTGCATGGGACCTTTCACAAAGGCTCGCACCCCCTTCCAGGCTATTTGTCTCTATTGCGACGATGTCTCCGGCTTCGGCATTGATCACAGGCTCCATCTCATCAGCAAAGATACCGTACATTTTCTTAATCGGGACATCCTTGCCGCTTCTTGCTTCAAAAACTTTTTGACCTACATGGAGACGTCCAGACCAGATGCGAGCCCAAGCATAATGTTCTCCACTGGCCGCCACGGTCGTTTTGAAAACAAAAGCGGAAAAGGGCGCATCCGGAGAAGGCTCAAAGGCGACACTTGCTCCAGTGCCTGGATCGACCCCCTCCGGGGTAGGCGCTTCATTGTACGAAGGGAGATACTGGACAGACACGTCGAGCAAAAGACGAATCGAATAGTCGACAAATGCAGAACCGCAAAATACGGGGACAATACTGCCTTTTCGGACACAAGTCGCAAGGCTTTCCTTTAGCAAACTCTCAGTAATTTCTTTGTCAGTAGCAAAGAGCGTCAGGACACGGTCATCGTTTTCCGCCAGGCGTTCTATTAATGCCGAGCGTGCTCTTGCACAGGCAAGCTGCTGCTCAAGAGAAAGCGCATGTGGCCTGGACGTATCTTCCCAATATGTCTGCAAAGAAATCAGGTCGACAATTCCCACCCATACATTGGCCTCATAAACAGGTACCTGCAATGCAATGGCGTTTGGCTCCAGGTCTTTGGCCAAGGTTTCGACCACGCCAAAAAAGTCGGCGCCAGTCCTATCCATCTTATTGATAAAGTAAAGCCGGGAAATGGCGCGCTTCTGGCATGCTTTTGCGATTATTTCCGTTCTGGCCTGAACACCCGAGACACCGCAAAGTGCAATTACTGCCCCGTCCAGGATACGAATGACGCGATCCACTTCCATTCCGAAATCCACATGTCCCGGCGTATCAATCAAGTGCACTTCACAGTCGGCCCAATGGAACCGCACTGCTGCGGACTTGACCGTAATGCCATGCTGGCGCTCGACGGAAAGATAATCGGTCACCGTTGTCCCTTCGTCCACATTTCCGGCGCTTTTTGTCACTCCCGCCAACAGCAGAATTCTCTCCGTGATGGATGTCTTGCCGGCATCCACATGGGCGAGTATTCCAATATTCTTAAGCTGACGTGCACGTTTACCTTCCAGGTTTGCCACGTCTTCCTTTCCTTGCTGTTCGGCCATAGATAAAAGTATAACGTGATTTTGGGCAATAAAAAAGCCGCCTTGATAGGCGGCCTTTTATCAATGTACAAAAGCGACAGCGCTAAAAGCGCTTCACTGCACTCCTGGCTATAGCCTCTTGTGCTTTACCAGCGATAATGCGCAAATGCCTTATTAGCCTCCGCCATTTTGTGCATGTCTTCTTTCTTCTTGATGGCGGTACCCGTGCCATTATAAGCATCCATCAACTCGTCAGCGAGCTTGTCCGCCATGGACTTGCCGCTGCGCGACCGGCTCGCATTGATAATCCAGCGCATTGCGAGCGCTTCTCTACGGGATTCGCGGATCTCGACTGGCACTTGATAGGTAGCGCCACCAACGCGTCGGGACTTGACCTCAACGACAGGCTTTGCATTCTCGAGCGCCTTGTTGAACACATCGAGAGCAGGAACTCCTGCCTTTTGCTGCATGGTGTCCAGCGCTTCGTACATAATGCGCGTGCAAACGGACTTTTTGCCCTGAAGCATCATCCTGCAGACGAACTTGGTTACTTCTACCGAATTGTACCTGCTATCGGGCGCATGGCCTCTATCGATCGATTTCTTTTTTCTGCCCATGGTTCTTCCTCTACTTCCTTATGTTTTAAGCCTTGGGCTTCTTGGCACCGTACTTGGAACGGCCCTGCTTGCGATCTTCTACGCCAAGCGTATCTTTTGCGCCACGAATGATGTGATAACGAACGCCTGGGAGGTCCTTAACACGGCCGCCTCTCACAAGTACGACCGAGTGCTCCTGAAGATTGTGTCCAATACCCGGAATATAAGCAGTTACTTCGATGCCATTGGTAAGGCGCACACGGGCGACCTTGCGCAAGGCCGAGTTTGGCTTCTTGGGCGTGACTGTCATTACACGCGTGCAGACACCGCGGCGCTGCGGACACTCCATCAGTGCTGGTGCCTTGGTCCGCCATACGTTTGGTTTTCTACCAAGACGGATTAACTGGTTGATCGTCGGCATATCTACTCTAGACTCCCTTATAAGGCCAGCCGGTGTCAGCATCACCTTGGGCCATTTAAAACTGATGCATCGCTCCCTTAAGCGGCGGTGACTCACTTGAGGGGCGATACACAATACTTCTCAAAATTGAAACGTGTCAAGACTCAAAATCTGAGCCTATTCCTCGTCTTCCTCGCCATTTACTGCTTCAAAACCCGCATCGTTGTCGAACACGGTTTCTTCTTCAAAACCATTGCCGCTGTCCGCCCGATCTTCAAGCGCGGGAATCGGCGCCATGGCCTGTTCCTGCTTTCGCCTCTCGAGGATTTCGTCGACAAATGCATCCACATCCTCGTGCTCGCCATCGGCAATCTTGATGTTTTTGTACAGCTTCATGCCAGTACCGGCCGGAATAAGGTGACCGATAATTACGTTTTCCTTAAGGCCTCGCAGGCTGTCTACAGCACCGGAAATTGCGGCATCAGTAAGTACCTTTGTGGTCTCCTGGAACGAAGCAGCCGAGAAGAAGGAATCAATCTTGAGCGATGCCCGTGTGATGCCCAAAAGCATAGGACGCGCAACAGCCGGCTGGCCACCTTCCTTCATGACGCGATCGTTTTCCTCATGGAACTTATACTTATCAACCTGCTGCCCATAGATAAAGCGTGTGTCGCCGGGACTCACAATTTCGACCTTTTTCATCATCTGACGAATGATAACGCCGATGTGTTTATCGTTAATGGTGACGCCCTGCAGCCTATACACTTGCTGAACCTCATCCATAAGGAAGTTCTGGCAAGCCTGCTCGCCAAGGATATTAAGGATATCATGCGGGTTTTTGTTGCCATCGCACAAAAGTTCGCCCGCCTCAACCTGGTCATTGTCTCGCACCAGGAGTCGTCTGCCAATCGGCACAAGGTGCTTATACTCTTTTCCAAAGCGGTCTGTGACCACGACGACACGCTTGTTCTTTACGTTGCCACGGATCGAGACTTTGCCGGACACCATAGCGAGTACCGCTGGGTTCTTGGGTTTGCGCGCTTCAAAAAGTTCGCTGACCCGAGGCAGTCCGCCCGTGATATCCATGGCCTTGGCACTCTCCTTGAGCGTCTTGGCCAGCGTCTTTCCTGCCTTGATCTGTTCACCGTCCTCGACGTTGAGGTACGCGCCGCCCGGCAAGAGGTACGCAAAGATCTCGTTTCCGGCCTCATCGGTGATGATAATACGTGGCTGTTTGGAATCGCGCTCAGTCGTAAACTCGTTAATCTTTTTGTCAATGTTGCCAGTCTCTTCGTTGATCTCTTCTTTGAGCGTCGAGCCAGGGATAATATCTTCGAATCGCGCATAGCCGTCGTACTCGGAAATAATCGGGTCGGAGAAGGGGTCGAAGGTTGCCAAAGTCTCGTTGGCTGGGACAATCTGCCCTTCGGTAACCATAAGTTCGGAACCGTTGCGGATCTCCAGCTTCTGTTCCTGCGCAACCAACAAGAGCTTGGTACCCGTCAGCTTGGCATATGAGATGTCTTTGGCAACAATCTCAGAACCGTCGGCCTTCCTTACAATTACCGAGCCTTTGAGAATTCGCTGGCCATCACCAATAAGCAGAGTATCGTCCTTGCTTATATCATACGATGCAAACACCTTACACACAAAGAGATAGCCTTTACGAGTGAAAAGCAGATGCCCCTCTTTGGTTGGCACGTGCGTTCCTACGATCCTGGTAACAAGCACCGGATACTTAAGGTACACGCGGTTCTCTTCGGAAGCCTTTGTGGCTGCACCGCCGATATGGAACGTACGCATCGTCAGCTGTGTACCAGGCTGCCCAATGGATTGCGCGGCAATAATACCAACAGCCTCGCCAATATCGACCGTTCTACCTGTAGCAAGGTTGCGGCCATAGCACTTGCGGCACACGCCATAACGAGCCTCGCAGGTGAGCACTGTTCTTACCGTCACTTCCTCGATACCAGCTTCCTCGATTTGGTTGGCAATCTCTTCGGTTATCTCTTCGTTTGCATTGATAATGATTTCGCCGGTAATGGGATGCCGAATAGGATCCAGGGTAAATCGGCCGATAATTCGTTCATGCAAAGGCTCGATGATTTCCTCGCCGTCTTTGATTGCAGTGTTGATGGCACCATTGATGGTTCCGCAGTCGTCTTGGTTGACGACCATGTCCTGAGCGATATCCACAAGCCGCCGCGTTAAATAGCCTGCATCTGCCGTTTTAAGGGCGGTATCGGCCAAACCCTTTCGTGCACCGTTGGTCGAGATAAAGAACTCGATAACCGACAGACCTTCCTTAAAGTTCGACCGTATCGGCAATTCAATGATGTCACCAGATGGCTTTGCCATCAGTCCGCGCATACCAGCCAGCTGTCTGATCTGGTTACGGCTACCACGGGCACCGGAATACGCCATCATGTAGATGTTGTTAAAACCATCGCGGTCCTTTTCTAGTGTCTTCATCATGACATTAGTGAGTTCTTCGTTCGTTTTGGACCACACCTCGACGACGCGGTTGTATCGCTCATCCTGAGTGATATGACCGGCCAAATACTGATTTTGGATGGACTCGACTTCTTTATTGGCCTCTTCGATCATCTTGCCCTTTTCTTCCGGGATGATGATGTCGTCCATGCCAATAGTCGCACCAAAGAAGGTGGCATACCTAAAGCCCATCTCCTTGATAGCGTCGAGCATTTTTACGGTGATAAAAGGTCCATCGAACTTATAGACATACTCAATTAACTTACGTATGTCTTTATCTGTCAAAGAATAATTTACAAATGGAATCTCTGCGGGCAACGCCTCATTCAAAAGGATTCGTCCAGCGGTGGTACGAATGAGTCTATTTGCAGGCAACTGTGTCGGTTTTTCCACATTTTCCCAGACGATCGGCTTGCTGGCGGGGGCTGGAACCCAAACTTCGGCCTGATAATCGCAGGCATCCGCTTCGCACGCCAAGAGAAGCTCGGTGGCAGACGAGAAACGCTTGCCCTCGCCCTTTACGCCATGTCGAGGCCTGGAAAGGTAGTTGATTCCCAAGACCATGTCCTGGGAC
Organism: Rectinema sp.; assembly: GCA_039680115.1. Taxonomy (GTDB): domain Bacteria; phylum Spirochaetota; class Spirochaetia; order Treponematales; family Rectinemataceae; genus JAFIHQ01. Next base: position 14,883 of record JBDKTP010000003.1, on the reverse strand, counting down.
GGGTACACGATGGTCTTACCGTTGGCTGGGTCCAAGAGGTTTCTTGACGAGAGCATAAGCGACCAACACTCGGCCTGCGCTGCGTTGGTAAGTGGCACATGGACTGCCATCTGGTCACCATCAAAGTCGGCGTTAAAGGCTTTGCACACGAGTGGGTGCAGCTTAATCGCTTTGCCTTCGACAAGAACCGGCTCAAACGCCTGAATACCAAGGCGGTGCAGGGTAGGCGCGCGGTTGAGCATGACAGGGTGCTCTTTTACAACCTCATCCAAGACGGCGAAGACTTCCGGCGTCTCGGATTCCACGAGCATTTTGGCCTTCTTTATATTGTAAACCACGTCTTTTTCAACGAGTTTTTTCATAATGAAGGGCTTAAAAAGCTCTAGTGCCATCTTGGTAGGAAGACCGCACTGCCACATTTTAAGCTCAGGTCCGACAACAATGACGGAGCGGCCGGAATAGTCGACACGCTTGCCCAAGAGGTTCTGGCGGAAGCGGCCCTGTTTGCCTTTGAGCATGTCGGACAAGGACTTGAGCGGCCTATTGGAAGCGCCCTTAACCACGCGCTTTTTCTTGGTGTTGTCGAACAGGGCGTCTACGGCTTCCTGTAACATGCGCTTCTCGTTGCGGATAATGATCTCGGGCGCGTTGAGGTTCTGCAGCCTTTTGAGCCTGTTATTGCGGTTGATGACCCTGCGATAGAGGTCGTTGAGGTCGCTCGTCGCAAATCTGCCACCATCGAGCTGAACCATTGGGCGCAGTTCAGGTGGAATGACGGGGATGACACTCAAGATCATCCATTCGGGGCGGTTGCCAGAATTCCTGAAGGATTCGACAATCTCGATACGCTTGAGGAGGCGCTTATCTGCCTTGGGGCCCTTGGCAATCATTTTTTCACGCAATTCGGCAGCGAGTTCATCCAGGTCGATCTGCTCCAGGAGCGAGCGGATAGCCTCGGCTCCCATGCCTGCAGTAAAGGCTCCACCGTAGCGGTCCTGGGCTGCATTGTATTCTTCCTCAGTGAGGAGTTGCATTTTCTTGAGTTCGGTTTCGCCCGGGTCTATGACGATGTATTTCTCGTAATAGAGGATCGAGCGCAATGCAGCGACGGGCAGGTCGAGGAGCAAACCCATGCGGCTTGGCACGGACCTATAGAACCAGATGTGCGAGACCGGGCATGCCAGCTCAATGTGGCCCATGCGCTCACGGCGCACTCTGGTATTGGTGACTTCTACGCCGCAGCGGTCGCAAATGACACCCTTGTAGCGTATAGATTTGAATTTTCCACAATAGCACTCCCACTCTTTAGTCGTCCCGAAAATCCGTTCGCAGAATAGCCCGTCGCGCTCAGGTCTGAGTGTCCGGTAATTGATGGTTTCAGGTTTCTTGACTTCCCCGTATGACCATGCTCTGATCATGTCGGGACTGGCCAATTTGATGGAAATGCTGTCAAAATCCTGGATATCTCTCATGCTGCCCCCTTAAGGACATTTGGCTGGATGGCTTCTCGCTGTCCAACCGCAAAAACGACAAAAGACCCTGCCCTCGGCAGGGTCCGTATCATGTACCTAGAAATTAGCGCCACTCGTTTTGTTGATAATGTCTTCGTCACGCTCAGTAAGTGCAATCTGTTTACCTTTGGCGTCGTACACGCGAATATCGAGCGCAAGCCCGCGCAGTTCCTGCACCATAACATTGAAGGCCTCCGGAATACCTGCTGCAGTGTGCGGCTCGCCTTTGACAATGGCTTCGTACACCTTGGCGCGCCCCGTCATATCATCCGACTTGATGGTGAGGAGCTCCTGCAAGGTGTTGGCAGCGCCATACGCCTCAAGTGCCCAGACTTCCATCTCTCCCAAGCGCTGACCACCAAACTGAGCCTTTCCGCCCAGAGGCTGCTGCGTTACGAGCGAGTAAGGCCCTGTAGACCGCGCATGCATCTTATCGTCCACAAGGTGGTGCAGTTTCATAAAATAGACAACACCGACCGTGATGGGATTTTTAAAGACCTCGCCTGTCCTACCATCGTGCACGTTCATTTTAGAGCTGGCCGGAAGCCCTGCTTCCACAAGCTTGGCTTCGATCTGCTCCTGGGGTGGCGACTGGAAAACGTGGCAGGAATACCATTCGTCCAAAGTACTTGCAGCCCAGCCGAGCTCGGTTTCCATAATCTGGCCGATATTCATTCGGGACGGCACACCCAGAGGATTCAGACAGATATCAAGCGGAGTCCCGTCCTCCAAATATGGCATATCCTCGATGGGCAGCACACGGGCCACAACGCCCTTGTTGCCATGCCTTCCAGCCATCTTGTCGCCCTCTTTGAGCTTTCGCTTTGCAGCGATAAGCACCTTGACAACCTCTTCGACACCTGGCGACAGGTCGTCATTGGAAGAGCGCTTCATGCGCTGTACGTCGATGATGGTGCCTTCGATGCCATGCGGCACGCGCAGGCTGGAATCGCGAACATCTTTGGCCTTTTCCCCGAAAATAGAGTTGAGGAGCTTGAACTCTGGAGTTGTGTCTGTATCGCTCTTGGGAGTGACCTTGCCGACCAGAATATCACCAGAGCGCACCTTGGCACCGACTCGAATAATGCCCTCGGCGTCGAGGTTGTCCAAGACCTTCTCGCTCGTGTTGGGGATATCGCGGGTAATTCTCTCCGGACCAAGCTTGGTTTCCCGAACTTCGGTCTGGAACTCCTTAATATGGATGGATGTGAACATATCCTCGCGCACAACACGTTCGGAAATAAGGATTGCATCCTCATAGTTGTAGCCATTCCACGGGACAAAGCCGGCCAAAATGTTGCGTCCGAGGGAAAGCTCCCCGTTGTAGGTAGCAGGGCCATCGGCGATGACCTGACCTTTGAGCACTTTCTCACCGCGCTTGACGATGGGTCTGTGATTGTAGCAGGTGTCCTGGTTTGTGCGCTGATATTTTGAAAGCTGATAAACGTCGCGGTCGGTTGGATCGAGTGAGTCCGGCTGTATGACGACGTGCGCTGCATCCACTTCCACGACTGTACCTGCCCGCTTTGCCTTAAGCAGTACGCCCGAATCGTAGGCTGTCTTCCATTCCATGCCTGTTCCAATACGGGCTGGCTCCGGGAATACGAGTGGGACGGCCTGACGTTGCATGTTCGAACCCATAAGTGCGCGGTTTGCATCGTCGTGCTCAAGGAACGGAACGAGCGAGGCCGAAACAGAGATGATCTGCTTGGGCGACACATCCATGTACTGGATCTCGTTTGGGCTCCGGGTAGTATAATCGCCTTGATGTCGGCAAGACACGGAGCTGTCCAAAAAGTGCCCTTCCTTGTCGATTCTGGCGGAAGCTTGAGCTACGTAGTATCGGTCCTCGTCTATTGCAGACAAGTACTCGACCTCGTTGGTGACAACGCCGTTCTTTACCTTGCGGTAAGGCGTCTCTAGGAAGCCGTAGTCGTTGACGGTAGTATAGGTGGCCAGCGACACAATAAGTCCAATATTCGGTCCTTCTGGCGTCTCGATGGGGCACATGCGGCCGTAATGCGTATAGTGAACATCACGGACTTCAAAGCCTGCCCGGTCACGCGAAAGACCACCTGGGCCCAATGCATTGAGTCTTCGTTTATGTGTGAGTTCGGCAAGCGGGTTGACCTGGTCCATGAATTGCGACAACTGCGACGAGCCAAAGAACTCTTTGATCGCTGCAACGATCGGCTTAATCGAAATAAGGTCCTGCGGCTTTACCGTCTCAACTTCTTTAAGGGCCATTCGCTCCTTAGCGATGCGCTCCATGCGCGCAAAAGCGCTCTTCATGACGTTGGCGAGCAGCTCGCCTACGGAACGCACGCGCCTGTTTCCGAGGTGATCGATATCATCCACTGAGGCTTCACCGTAATACACGTCCATGAGATGTTTCATCGTAGCGACAATGTCCGTCTTGGTGAGGGTGAATTCCTGGATCGGCTCAGGGTAGTTGAATTTTTTGTTGAGTTTGTAGCGGCCGACCTTGCCAAGATCGTACTTGCGGGCAGAAAAGAACATACTCATCAGGTCTTTTTCTGCACCCTCGACCGTAATCGGCTCGCCGGGCTGCAAGGTGGAATAGACAGCTGCCAGGGCGTCTGCCTTACTCGGCTCGTCCTGATCCTCGCTTTCCTTCTCCAACTTAACATCTTCCCGTTCAAAGCAGTTGAGAATCATTTCGTTGTGCATGGAATCCGGATTGTCAAAGTCGATTATCTCAATCTCTTCGATACCAAGGTTCGCAAGCTCGTCCAGTTCATGCAAGTGGAGTTTTTCTCCGGCGCGGAAGAGTTTCTTTTTCTCGCCGTCCACATCGATATAAATGGCCTTGGCGAGCACCTTGCCAACCAGTTTCTCCTTGTCTTCGGTGCTTTCGCCGATAGGGAGAACGGCGGTCTTGTAGAACGCAGAGAGTATCTCTTCTCTGCTTGTAAAGCCGATCGCCCTCAAGAAAAGCGTGCCCAAGAACTTCTTTTTGCGGTCGATCTTGGTGTAGATAAGCTCTTTTTTCTGATCGATCTCGAATTCCAGCCAGCTGCCGCGATACGGAATAAGCCGTGCAGAGAACACACCTTTTTCGTGGCTAAAAACAACGCCCGGTGAACGGTGGATCTGAGAAACCACAACGCGCTCTGCACCGTTAATGATAAAGGTGCCGCGATCGGTCATGAGGGGGATATCCCCTAAATAAATCTCTTTTTGTCGGATTTCGCCTGTTTTCTGGAAGACAAGGTTGATGATAGCCTTAAGCGGGATTGAGTAGGTGAGCCCTTTTTGTTTGCACTCAAGCTCAGAGTACTTCATCGCGTTTTCGTCGAGGCTATAGCGTTCATATTCCAGGACCATGTCTCCAGACTGGCTCTCAATCGGGAACGTTCCCTTAAAAACTTCCTGTAGTCCTATATCTTCGAGCGGTTCCCCATTGCGCAATTTTTCCCGTTGCAGAAAGTGCTCAAAGGAAGAAAGCTGAATACCAATAAGATCGGGAAGCTCCATCGCCTCTTGGTAATCTTTACCAATGTATTGGCGTTGGATCTTATGTTCGGAATATGCCATCCGTTACCCCTCCTAAAGCGCGCCCCACGTGCGCGCGGGTCGGTTCATTTGGTCATCTAGAGGCGCTTCACATACACTCGCAAACAAGTGCCTCTAGAAAACCGCGCTCCCCTGCAAGGGACTTGAGCCAGAACTACAAGACCGCACAAGGAAGCGCATTTACAAACAGCAAAGAAAATCGTTCGTTACTTATTTGATCTCTACAGTCCCACCAGCGTCGGTGATCTGCTTCTTGATCTTCTCTGCTTCGTCTTTGGAGACATTCTCTTTCAAGGGCTTGTCGCCAGCTTCGACGAGGTCTTTAGCTTCCTTCAGACCCAGACCGGTGATGGCGCGGACTTCCTTGATGATCGCGATCTTTTTGTCGGCAGGAACTCCACCTTTAAGAACGACCGTAAACTCGGTCTTTTCTTCGACGGGGGCTGCTGCTGCAGCGGCGGGACCAGCGGCTACTGCCACAGGTGCGGCTGCCGTAACGCCAAACTTCTCTTCCATAGCCTTGACGAGATCGGAAATCTCGAGAACAGTCATGGACGCGATCGCATCGATAATCTCTTCTTTGGTTAACGCTGCCATATTATCTTCTCCTTACACTAACAATTGGCTTAATCCATACGGAAAGCCAGGAATAAGACTGACAGGGACGACAGCTGTTCGAAGCCTGACAGTCATTTGCCCAAAAAACTTATGCCTCAGCGGCTTTCTTGTCTGCGACCGCCTGAAGCGTGCGGACGAGCTTGGTAGGTACGGCGTTGAGCACGTACACCAGGTTCTGCGCAGGGGCGTTCATGGTCGACATCAACATGGCGATAAGCTGTTTTCGGCCAGGTAACTTAGAGAAGGCCTCAATCTGCTTGGCATCCATGAAGTTCTTGTCTACAAGTGCACCTTTGACCAGAAGCGCAGGCGTATCTTTGGCAAAGTCCAAAAGGATTTTTGCCACATCGTTGGAATCGACTTTGACAAAAGCGACAGCCGTAGGGCCTTCCAGAAGATCCGCAACTTCTTTGGTGTAACCGAGATCCTCAAAGGCGATGCGCGCAAAGTTGTTTTTTACGACATGCAGTTCGGCACCTTTTTCGCGCAGCTGCTTCCGCAAGGCAGAAATCTGCTCCACGGTGAGACCACGGTACTCGGTAAAGATAAAATCGTTCGAATTTCCAACCATCTCTTTGAGCTGAGTGATAGCTTCAGCCTTTGGAGATTGAATTTTGCTAGCTCTCATTGCTGCCATAGATTACCTCTTCTCGCTTTTGGCGACGGCGGTGGACACGCGCACGCTCGGACCCATGGTGGGCGCCAAGAATACAGATGTCACAAAATCACCCTTTGCATCCGCGGGCCGCTTCCTGTTGATTTCGTCCAGGAGCGTTGTAAGGTTCTCGGCGATTTTGTCTGCTTCCATCGACATCTTGCCGATGGCAAGGTGAATAATGTTCGTCTTGTCGCTGCGGAATTCAGTTCGACCTTTTCTGAGCTCATTGAGGGCACTCTTAAGGTCATTGGTTACGGTGCCGGTCTTGGGGTTAGGCATAAGGCCTCGACGACCAAGAACCATACCGAGCTTACCGACATCTTTCATCATATCGGGCGTGGCCACTGCGATATCAAAATCGAGCCAGCCTCCCTTGATCTTTTCGATCAACTCAGTATCACCCGCATAGGCAGCGCCATTCTCCAACGCCTCATTGACGCGGTCAGCGCGGCAGAAAACGAGTACTTTCTTTTCCCCGCGGAACTGATTAGGAAGAACGACAGTGTCGCGAACCGACTGGCTTTTCTTGAGATTGAGCCGAATGTGGGCTTCTACGGTTTCGTCAAATTTGGCGACCTTAAGCTCTTTGACAAGCGCACATGCCGCTGCAGGTTCAAGCGCCTGAGTCCGGTCAACCTTCTTTGCAGCTTCCAAGTATTTTTTGCCGTGTTTCATGCGTTTAACTCCGTTTCGACACCCATCGAACGGGCAGTACCCGCGATGATCCGCATAGCAGCCTGAAGGTTGTTGGCATTCAGGTCCTGAAGCTTCTGCTTTGCAATAGCCTCAACTTGAGCGTTGGTGAGTTTCCCCACCTTTTCCTTGTTAGGGACGCCAGAGCCCTTTGCAATTCCACATGCTTTCTTAATGAGGACGCTTGCCGGTGGAGTCTTGAGGATAAAAGTAAAGCTCTTATCCGCGTAGACAGTGATGATCGCCGGAATAACAAGACCCGGCTCCATGTTTTTGGTTCGCTCGTTGAACTGCTGGCAGAACATAGGCGCAGAAACGCCATGAGGTCCCAGCGCAGGGCCAACGGGTGGAGCTGGAGTCGCTTTGCCGGCGGGGCACTGCAATTTAACGATCGCAGCAATTTTCTTTTTGGCCATAAGCCACGCTCCTTTTGTGGTATACCCGGCTAAAACGCCGGGGTAGCGCTACCTTCTAACCGAAGGAAGCTCCCATCTTTGGAGATAAAACCCCTTATCTGAGAAGTGCGAAACCGGAGCTGACCCTTTACAAGGACAAACCCACAGAAACACACCGCTTTTCAAAAGAACTCGGGCGATCGGTTCGCCCCAAAACTTGTGTTAGACTTTTTCCACCTGGGTCATTTCGACTTCGACAGGCGTAGACCTACCGAATATACCCACCATAACTTTGAGCTTGTTTTTCTCCGGATTGACTTCTTCTATAACGCCAGAGAAAGACTCAAATGGGCCATCGATAATCTTGACTTGTTCGCCAGGAGAATAGGTTTGCTTCATACGAGTCTGGCGCTCACCTTTTATGTCGCCAGAACGCTGCAGAATACGCTTAACTTCTTCGCTGGGAATGGGTTGAGGCTTGTTGCTGAGATTGGAACCGACAAAGCCGGTTACACCGGTTATCTTACGGATAGCCGAACAGGGAGCCTTCCAGCCATCATCAGGAAGATCCATTTCTATCAAGATATACCCGGGAAGAATCTTGCGCGAAACCGTCCTTTTCTTGCCATCCCTGACGTCAGTAACGTCCTCCGTCGGGACCTTGACGTCAGTGACGATATCACGGGAAAGTTCGCCGGATTCGAGCATTAAACGTATAGTTTTCTCTATCTTGTTTTCGTAACCAGAGTAAACGTGAAGAATATACCAGGACTTAGCCATCCTCTATCCTATCCGCATTGTTTAGCGGAATACAACCTCTATACCCATAACGAGCAGGAAGTCGATCAAACCTAAAAGAAGAGCCACAGCGAGTGTAGAAACCACAACGATTCTAGTAGAAGAGACTACCTCATCCCTGCTAGGCCACACGACCTTTTTGAGCTCAGCGTAACACTCTTTGAAGAATTGAATCATTTTCTTCATGACGGCTCCTTACACTAACTTCCACGCGGCACATTATGCTGGCAACAGGCCAGGAAGGACTCGAACCCTCAACATCCGGTTTTGGAGACCGGCGCTCTACCATTAGAGCTACTGGCCTAGATTAACACATGTGCCAATAGCGACACATGACCCCTAAAACCCTAAAACCTCAAAAGTCGTTGAGACTTATTTAACTTTGACTTCCCGGTGCAACGTGTGCTTGTGATCCCACTTGCAGTACTTCATAAGCTCAAGCTTGTCCTGCATAGTCTTGCGGTTTTTTTTCGTAGTATAGTTGCGGCGTTTGCACTCTGTGCACTGAAGAGCGATAATTTCGACAGTCTGTTTTTTCGAAGCCATACCCAATCCTTTAAATGCGCTAAAGATAAAAGTGCGCTACCCAAAAGCCCCCGAACGGAATCGAACCGTTGACCTTATCCTTACCATGGATATGCTCTGCCGACTGAGCTACAGGGGCATAGACAGAAGCATGGCGAATCTATCACTAGCGCACAATGATGTCAAGTCCAGAATACAACTTTATTCCGGATCTGTCCATGAGTTTGGACATTGGCACAGTTCTTGCATCACGAAACCAATGAAACGCTGTGTTGTGCGTGTTGCACCTGTTGCGCCTTTTGCATATGTTGCGCCTTTTGCACGGCGCCCAAGGTCATGCGGCGCTCTGCACAACGAATTGTTCCGTAAGAGCAAGAACTTTGCCTACGTGCTCCCGTTTTATCCAATAGTGAGTCACAAAGCGGAAATAACCCGCCTCGGGCTCGCTGATAAACACACCATTATCAGCCATAAACTGTCTAAAGGCTAGAGGGTCAATGGAAGGTGCAGCAAAAAACACCATGTTGATGTCGGGCTTAACTGTCTGCAAGGTTATTCCGGGAATTTTTGCAAGCCCTGCTGCCAAACAGGCCGCATTGTCATGATCTTCCTGGAGACGGGTGCTCATTTTATTTAACGCTATTAGGCCAGCTGCTGCGAGGACGCCGGCCTGGCGCAGGCCGCCGCCCATTATTTTGCGCTTGCGGCGCGCCTGGGCGATAAAGTCGGCGGAGCCGGCGAGCATGGACCCCACCGGCGCGCACAGGCCTTTGGACAGGCAGAACATGACCGAGTCCGCGCAGGAGGCCAGCTGCGCGGCGGTGGCCCAGACACTGGCGCCGGTGGGGGCCGCAAGCGCAGTGGCGGCGTTGAATAAACGCGCGCCATCCAGATGCACGTGCAAACCATGCGCGTGCGCCAGGCCGGCCACTTCGCGCATATACTCGAGCGGCAAAACCCTGCCCGAAGAATGTGCATTTTCAAGGCAGACGAGCGACGTGGGCGGAAAGTGAATGTCGTTGCCCCGGATCCTGCTCTCCAGAGCCTCGAGCGGAATCTTGCCGTCAGGTGCCGGAATTGGCCTTGTTTGCACCCCTGCAATAACCGACGCAGCTCCCGCCTCGTGCTGAATGATGTGGCACTGCTCCCCAAGAAGCACCTCGCTGCCGCGGGGACACCAGGTAAAAAGCGCAAGCTGATTCCCGAACGTGCCCGATGGCACAAAAAGCGCCGCTTCCTTACCCACGAGCTCCGCGGCGCGACGTGTCAACTCGTTCATAGTGGGGTCGTCCTCGTAGACATCGTCGCCGACCTCGGCCTCCGCCATTGCTTTGCGCATTTCCTCTGTTGGCCAGGTAACCGTATCGCTTCGCAGATCGATGTATTTCATTGTAACTCCTCCATAAGCCAGCCCTTAGGTGATCACCCTGAGCAAAGCAACTTGAGCTCACGTGTGTGATCAGCATCATTCTATCATTCTAGCTTCGTATCATCATATCATTAAAACACCACAACCATAAGCCGATCAGGCCCATCATTGTGCCTCTTCTCATTCCTGCCGCGAGCGTAGTATATCTTGTCGCATGAAAGTTCGACTCATAGCGATCGATATGGACGATACCCTCCTCAAGGCTGACTTGAGTATTTCAGAGGCCAACCGCGCTGCACTGCAACGTGCAGAGCAAGCCGGTATCAAAATCGTCCTTGCCTCGGGCAGAAACTTCATTTCAATGAGCAACTACACTTCCCAACTCGGTCTCGACAAAGAAGGCAATTACCTCATCTGCTCCAACGGCGCGGAGATTCTTGAGGCGTCCGACGGCCGCGTTATCGAACAATTACGGTTCGATCCCAAGACTTGCCTCCAGATTGCACAGAATATCGAGGACCACGGTTTTCCCTGGCAAGTCTATAACGATGGCAAAATAATCTGCAACACTCCCACATCGTGGGCCATGCGCGACACCCACCTGACCGGGCAACCCCTTATTGTCTCGACCAACAAAGAAGAGACCTTTTCCAATGGAGAAGTTAAATTCGTCATTCCCGGAGAGCCTGGAAAAATAGCGCGTCTGTACGCAATCTTCAAAAAAGAATATGAAGGCAAGGCCGAGGTCGTAACCTCGAAACCATATTTTTTGGAGATTCTGCCTCTGGGCGCCAATAAAGGCGCTGCGCTCGCACGCCTGTTGCGACACCTCGATATTCCCATGGAATCGGCGATGGCTATCGGAGACGCAATGAATGACCTTAGCATGATCGAGGCGGTAGGCTTTGGCTGCGCTCCAGCCAACGCGTTAGGGGAAGTGAAGCGTCGGGCCCGCTATGTTTCGAAGTTCTCCAACGACGAAGACGCTGTCGCCGACCTGGTAAACACAGTCGCGCTCTAGGAATCTATAGGAAACTACGAAAGTCGAGCGTCCAAGAATTGAATCAAGTAGCATTGCACGCCGAGAAAATACTCGTCCTGCAGCGCCGTGGCGTCAGTGCCGATGTACCGATAGTGCCAGCTTTCCCACACATAACCGGTGATGGGCTCCATGCCTTTGGGGTACGAGAGCGAAAAACCATAGGTGGCGGCGTTCTTCACAAGCCAGGCACTCGCCTTGGTTTGGGCAAATGCGTCCGTTATCGAACCAAAGTCGATGGCCGTACCGAGCTGGTGCTGGCTTGCACCCGGATGAGCAGACACGCGCTCAGCCTCTTTTTGCCCCATCTCCTTGACGTTGCGCGCAAAAACCTCGACCTGGTATGCATACGAGCGATAGGCCGAGGACACAAGCAAGGAGATACCCTCTTTGCGGGCTGCTTCGCTCATCAAGACGAGCGCTTCGTAGGCTGGTTTTCTCAGGCGGTGCCCAGGACGGGAGACTGAAAGGCCGGTTTTGTCCAACAGAACGAGGTCGCCCGGTTCGTAGTCCTGAGGTAGGCTTTTCTTTTTATCAACACGTTTTAAAAGGTAAGGGTCTTCCTTTGCCCGTGCCTCGACTTTTGTAAGCAGATCGAAAAATCGGTCAGGGGAAGCCTCGATACGTTGTTTGATCACAGTAAGGTCGCTTGAGGGAATTTCCGCCTTGTCCAAGCTTTCCTCCACGGCGGCAAGCACCGATTTTTGCGGGCTCACCTGACCCGGTTTTTGCTGGTCGTGCGACGATGTCGTTTGAGAGCTCCCACGCTGACAGGAGCAAAGCGCGAAAATGCACACGAAGCACAGGGTCCACAATGTCGACACAAAAGGAAAACGCCTGCTTTTCGCGCTGAGGCCATTTTTCATACTGAGAAGTATAGCGGCAGGTGGGGTCTTGTGAAATAGGTCACATCTGACTTCTAATGACGAAAAATGGCCATGAACAGGGCAGCAAGCAGATTAGGTCGGGGTACCGATGGCGATAATCGAGAGGGAAAATCATGACAAAGGATCAATTTGTGGTGTACAGGCAAGTTTGCGACGAGTTTAAAGCGTATGTTGAGGAACTTTCCGACTCGATGCCATGGCTTCTCGACGCTCAAGAGGGATTGCGGCAGCTCAGGGGCTACGAGGATTACAGGATCGAGCTCCCGGTTGTGTATAACCTCGCCCTGGACGATATCAAGCTGGAAGATGAGATTCAGTTCATTTTCGTCGCAGACAATCCAGGCAAAAACGAACAAAAAGCGTCAAACCAGCGTTATCTCGTCGGGCAGGCAGGGAAACTGGCGGAAGGATGGTTTCGTAAGGAGCTCAAGATCGACTTTCGCAAAGCGGGAATCATTATCAATAAGACGCCAATTCACACGCCAAAAACCGCTGAATTGCGCCTCCTCGCGGCACAATGTGGCGAGCACAGGGCGGAGTTCTTGGACAAATTAAAAGAAAGCGAACTCATGATGGCTCGCTTTGCGTTTCGACTGCAAACCACATTGAACAATACGCTCTGGGTTTCCGGTTATGGCGAGCTTGCAAATGGAAAACTCTTTGCGCCCTGGGCCGAGGAACTGGGCCGCTGTTACGCTGAAGGCTTGGTTCCTGCCGCGACGCTGGACAAGGTATGGGTCTTTAGGCATTTTTCGATGAATCAGTTTGCTATCGAATACAAAGCCGAGTGCCAACACGAACTTGCAGCACTGCCGGGGCTGGATCCATACAAGGTTTTGCACAAGCTCGGAGTTGCCAATCGCAGGCGGATTCTGGGGTGGTGAAGTTGTATTGTTTCATCGGTGCCATTCCTGGCGTTTCTGTAGTGGTCGACCATTGTGCGTTTGTGCCGCCCTACTTCGTGCCGCCATGCTTTGTGCCGCCCTGCTTTGTGCCGCCCTGCTTCGTGCGCAGCTATGCACCTGTACAGAAGACAGGCCAAAACGATAAAATAAGGCTTCGCCTTTGTAAACACACGGGCGTTCATGGAGTAAAAAATGCAGGATTTTACGGTCGCAACGCTTGGTCGCTGTGCGGTGCAGTCGCCTTTGGGTCTTGCTCCCAAGGCAGGACAAGGAAGACCGGGATTTGTTCCGGACGATAGGTTCATTCGGTACAAAATCGATGCAAAGCCAGACGAAGAGAGTGTCGCGTCGCGCTCGGAGCTGTTGGAAGTGGCGGGCCCGAGAGAGAAAATCTATTTCAGCCCTTCGCATGTGCACGCGGGAATCGTAACCTGCGGCGGCCTGTGCCCTGGCCTTAACGACGTAATCAGGTCGATTGTGCGCAGCCTTTGGCTTCTCTATGGCGTGCGCCGGATTTCGGGGATCCGATATGGCTACAAGGGTTTCTTGCCCGAATATGGCTACGATATCGTGGAGCTGAATCCTGATGTCGTGGACGACATCCACAAGATAGGCGGGACCATGCTCGGCACCTCGCGCGGAGGCGGCGAGCGGACCACAGAGATCGTCAACACAATCGAGCAACTTAACCTAAACATGCTTTTTGCGATAGGCGGCGACGGCACCCAAAAGGGGGCTTTGGCCATCGCCGAGGAAATCGAGCGCCGCGGGCTCAAAATTGCGGTGGTGGGCATACCCAAAACGGTGGACAACGACATTGCGTTCGTGGAGAAGACGTTTGGGTTCGACACGGCGGTGGCCAAAGCTTCCGATGCCGTCGCCGCCGCGCATATGGAGGCTCACTCGCAGATCAATGGCATAGGCCTCGTCAAACTGATGGGGCGCGACTCGGGCTTCATCGCGGTGCAGACGGTGCTTGCGGTCCACGAGGCTAATTTCGTGCTCATCCCTGAAGTACCTTTTGCTCTTGAGGGAGAAAACGGCCTGCTTTTGACTTTGGAAAAACGCCTTAGGCGACGCGGCCATGCAGTCATCGTAGTTGCCGAAGGTGCAGGACAAGAGCTTCTCAACAAACAGAATGATGCTGCCGGCAAACCGCAACAGCTTTACGATGCGTCTGGGAACAGAAAACTTGGCGATATCGGAGTTTACTTAAAGGATACGATTCAAAACTACTTTGGCGCAAAAGGCCAGGAGATCAACCTCAAGTATATCGATCCAAGCTATATGATCCGTTCGGCACGCGCAGAGCCGCTGGATTCGATGTATTGCGAGCGTCTCGGAAACAACGCGGTCCATGCAGCCATGGCCGGCAGGACTAAGTTGCTTATCGGCTACATAAATGACGAGTTCGTGCACATTCCCATTAAAGCGACAGTCTCACATCGAAAACGAGTCGATCCGGAAGGAAGCCTGTGGCGCGACGCCCTGGAAGATACGCAGCAGCCGGACATGCGCCCCGCGCAAGCCTAGCACAGGCCTAAGTCTTGAGGCTCATGTGGGAGGAGTCTCCGCAGAATCCGAGGCTCCGATAAAGGTTAATCGAATCGTCTGTTGGCTGGAGCGTCACCTTCTCCAACCCGCGCATTCGAGCCTCAAGAAGTGCCACCTTGACAAGTGCTGTACCGACGCCGTGGTGCCTGAAACTTGTGTCTGTGTACACGGCAAAGAGCTCGGCATGTCGAGCCTTTCTATATGCTTTATCTGAAGCCGATCCGGAAGTTCCCCGCAGCAATAATCCCGCCGAACCTACAATTTTGTTGTCGTACTCGTAGACCCAAAGCAACATCGAGCCATCCTGAATGCCTTTTTTGAACATTTTTGTCTGGCTTTCGAGTACCTCGGCCCTTTTTCCCGAGGTAAGGGTTTTTGTTTGCTGAATGAAGGC
>JBDKTP010000002.1:0-9791 GCA_039680115.1 Rectinema sp. | reverse complement strand
TGATACGTGTTCATGAATCGGTCTGTCATACGATCATCGTCCCCATGCCTTTGTCGCTGAATAGCTCCAGCAAAATTGAATGTGGCGAACGCCCATCCAGAATATGCGTCGATTTGACGCCCAACCTGAGTGCCTGTACACAGCATTCCACTTTTGGAATCATACCACCCGAAACAATCCCCTGTACAATATAGGCCGAAACTTCTTCCCGTTTGATCGCTGGAACCAAGGTGGAAGCGTCGTTAGTGTCCTTCAGAATTCCTGGCACATCCGTTAAGAGCATCAGCTTCTCCGCCTTGAGAGAACCGGCCAGTTCCGCCGCCGCCGTATCGGCATTCACATTGTAATACCCTTGTTCTCCATCTTCTCGCAACGCAATTGTCGATACTACTGGTATATAACCGTTAGCCAGCGCTAAATTGACGAGCGCGGGATTCACTTCGTCCACCTCTCCCACAAGCCCGATATCTTTCTCATCCTTGATAAGCCGTTTTGCGCGGAAAAGCCCTCCGTCCCCACCGCACAGGCCGATCGCAGAGCCCCCCTGGCGCTGAATGTTGGCAACGAGGTCCTTGTTGATTTTCCCTGCCAGGACCATCTGAACGATATCCATCGTGTCATCGTCCGTATAGCGAAGCCCGTTTACAAAAACGCGCTCCTTGCCAAGGCGTTTGAGCATGCGGTCTATCTCTGGCCCACCGCCATGCACCAAAACCGGCTTTATCCCCACCTGCTGCATGAGGATAAGGTCTTCCAGCACAGCCGAGCGCACGCCTTCGTTGATCATGGCGGCACCGCCAAACTTCACCACGATGACCTTGCCTGCAAAGGCGCGGAAATATGGCATGGCCTGAATCAAAATGTCAGCTCGCATCATATCTGAAATCATATTGAGTCTCCTTAATTCCCATGCCTACCGCTAGGTCCGGTAATCCCCATTGATGCGGACATATTCGTAAGAAAGGTCACAGCCCCAGGCCGTTGCCTGCGCATCTCCCTCGTTCATGTTGATGAGAATCGCTACTTCCTGATAGCTCAATATTTTCTTGGCCTTTTCTTCGCTGAAATTGAGGGGAGCGCCCCCTTTGCAAACCTCGATATAACCCGCGGGGCTCTCAAACGCCACGTCCACCTTTTCAGGATCGAAGTCGTGCCGCGTATACCCGAGTGCACAGAGAATGCGACCCCAGTTAGCATCCGCTCCGAACATGGCAGTCTTTACAAGGCTTGAGCATATGACGCCTTTTGCAAGCTGTTCTGCTTTTTCTTCATCCGCGGCTCCCTCTACTGTGCATTCGATAAGTTTGGTTGCACCTTCTCCATCTCGAGCGATCATGCGTGCAAGTTGCGTATTGAGCCAGTTGAGCGCTTCCTCGAACTCCCTAAAATCGGCCGAGTCGCTTTCGATGCGCGGATTGCCCGCCATACCGTTTGCGAGGATTACCACCATGTCGTTGGTGGATGTGTCACCATCGACGCTGACGCGATTGTAGGTTTTCTTTACCGAAGCGGAAAGTGCATTCTGCAGCATTTCCGTGCTGATGGCGCAATCCGTGGTAATAAAGCTCAGCATGGTTGCCATGTTCGGATGGATCATGCCAGAGCCCTTGGCCATTGCACCGATCGTCACTGTCACGCCAGAAAGTTCAATCTGAACAGCCACTTCCTTCTTCACGGTGTCCGTCGTCATGATGGCTTCGCGGGCGTCGATATCGCCTGCTTTGGACAGGCCTGCCACGAGTTTATCCATGGCTTTTTCGATCACAGTTACATCGAGTGGTTGCCCGATAACGCCTGTGGAAGCAACCACGACGTCCTTTGCTTTGACCGGGAGATGTTCGGCCACAAGCTCAGCCATTCTACGCGCTGCAACAATACCAGCCTCACCGGTGCAAGTATTTGCATTTCCAGAATTTACAATGATTGCCTGTGCCGTTCCGTCGGCCAGATGCTCACGGGTGACAATAAGTGGCTGCCCTTTGACCACGTTCGTGGTATAGACAGCAGCAGCATTGCAGGGGACTTCGGACCAGACAAGAGCCAGGTCCTTTTTCTCCTGATTCTTCCTTATTCCAGCGTGAACTCCAGAAGCCGTAAATCCTTTGGCGGCCGTAACGCCTCCACGTGTCTGTTTCATGTGCTCCTCACTTCCGCACGGCCAGGCCGTGCCAGCAATTATAGTTTTTCAAAACAAAGCCCCTTTTTTTCGCTTCTTTGGCACCAAACTGGCGCCCCCTGCAGGCCAATCAGCGTGTACTGTGCCAATTGGCGCCCCCCATGGCGTCTAGTCTGCGCGCTGCCTGTCTTAAAACGCAGGCGGCACCATACCTAAACCTGCGGCCTCATCCAGGCCCAATGCAAGGTTCATGTTCTGCACGGCCTGGCCGGCCGCGCCCTTTACCATATTGTCGATACAGGACACCACAATTCCCATCTTTTTATTCGCTGAAAGATGCACCGAAATGTCGCAGAAATTAGAGAATTTTACGTTGTGGTTGCTGGCAAAACTCCCCAGCGGCAGAACGCGCACAAACTGCTCTTTTTCGTAGAAACCCTTGTACGCGTCGTGCAGCGCCTCTACCGTCATTGGTTTTTTCAGTCTGAAATAAATGGTGCTCACAATGCCTCGTCCCATTGGTGCGAGGTGCGGCGTAAATACAGAAGAGACTTCGCTGCCCGCCATTTGGGAAAGATATCGGTCTATCTCCGGCTGGTGCCGATGCGAGCCCACCTTGTAGGGCGAAATGCTGTCGGCACATTCGGCGAAATGCGTGGTCTGATTCGGTTCTCGTCCTGAGCCAGTTACACCTGAAGCAGAATCGATAATGATCCCTTCGGTGTCGGCAAAGCCATTGGCAAGCGCAGGATAGAGCCCCAGTTCGGCCGAGGTTGGGTAACAGCCGGGGTTACCTATGATTTTAGCTTTTGCAATAGCCGCCCTATTGAGTTCCGGCAGTCCGTAGACACTCTCGGCGTGTAAGGCTGGTGCACTGTAGCCCTTGCCATACCAGGTTGCGTAGGTTGCCTCGTCGGTTCCAAATCGAAAATCCGCGGACAGGTCGATAAAAAGTTTGCCTGCGTCGTGGCAGGCTTGGGCTATCGGCTCAGCGAGCCCATTGGAAAGGCAGGCAAAGACGACGTCAGATCCATCAATAACCGCCTGCGCGTTCTCCAAAACGAGTGGGACTTTCCCGTGCTGCGTCAAAGCCGGGTAGATCGAATCGAGTCTCTTGCCTTCAAAACTTATCGACGAAACTCTGAGGTTCTTCTCAAGCGGATGCGAAAGCAGAATTCTGACTACTTCAGCGCCCGCGTAGCCAGAAGCTCCAAGAACCCCAATGTTTTTCATTCCAGAACCTCCTCAAAATGCTTACAAAGCTTGCGCCATCATCAGTGACCATGCACCTTGCCAGCTAAAGCAAGCTTTGTACAATTATTATAGTTTTATAGCGATTAAAGTGTTATAGGGTCGAAAAGATTATCGGCGGGATCGGTAAAGTCGCGGGTCGCCCGGAAAAGAGGAAAGGCGGTACGCGACAAAAGACACGTATGGATAAGAGCGTTTCATAAGCTCCTCCCAAATATGGAATTTCCCAATCAAAGTATAAATGACAAGAAATGTCAATTGGGACTGCATAAGTATGCAATTTATTTTGTATCTGTTTCTCTAATTGGAATTTAAATTCTCTGTTTGTCTTGGTTGCAGCTTTGCCCTTTTCAGGCTTAGCGCCTGGGCATTCCAGTTCGGCGCTTTGCCGGCCGTGTGGACTTTCTGTCGGCCGCTTGATAGAACCGCTATTTCACAGTATCGTTTTTTTCTTATGGCAAGGACCTATTTGAGCACAGACGACGCAATCGTTGCACTCGCCACCCCCCCCGGCACGGGTGCTCTCGCTGTTATCCGCTGCTCCGGGCCCGAAGCGATCGAGCGATGTGCACAGTGCTTTTCCCGGCCTTCCGCGTTGCGCAGCGCGTCCGGCTACCAGCTCGTCCATGGCTTTGTTCTTGATCCTGAGACGAAAGATAGAATCGACGAAGTCATGGCGGCGGTCTACAGAGCTCCTCATTCTTTTACAGGAGAAGACGCGGTCGAACTGAGCTGTCATGGCTCGCCTGCCATAGCCATGCGCATTCTAGAGGCGCTTGGGCAAGCGGGATTTGTTCCTGCGCTGCGCGGCGAGTTTACGTTTAGGGCGTTCCTGCATGGTAAAGCCGACCTTGTGCAGGCCGAGGCGATAGACGAGCTTGTCCGTTCGCCTGCTGATTCTGCCCGCGAAGCTGCCCTTGCCCGGCTCAATGGCGAGCTTTCTGTGCGTTTTTCTTCAATCAGAAACGAAATGCTTGATATTCTCGCCGAATGCGAGGCCATGCTGGATTATCCCGAGGACGAAGGAGTGGAGCAGAACTCTGCCTGGCTTGAGCGGCTCGAGGCGCTCAAGGGCGAGCTTGCCGCTCTTGCCGACACCTATCGGGCTGGACGCCTTCGGGAGGAAGGGGCCCTTGTGGTGGTGGCGGGCAGACCCAATGCGGGCAAGTCGAGCCTTTTTAACAGCCTGGTGCGCGAGGAGCGCGCCATTGTGAGTCCGGAACCAGGCACCACACGGGATTGGCTGGAAAGCTGGCTCGAGCTCGAAGGCTACGCCGTCCGGCTTGTCGACACGGCAGGCTTGAGGCAAGGCAAGTCCGAATTGGAAGAGGAGGGCGTGCGTCGCGCCAGAGAGCTTGTGATGCGGGCCGATGCCGTGGTCTACCTTGTCGATGGCGTCGAAGGTCCTAATGAGGAAGACAATGCCTTTCTTGGGCACGAGCCGGCGGCAATAAAGGTGTGGAACAAAATCGACAAACCTGATTGTGGCGCAATCCCTCAAGGTTGGTTCGGTGTGAGTGCAAAAAAGGCAGTCAATCTCGGCGTTTTGCGGAATGAAATCGTTGCAAGACTCAACGCGCAATCTGGACTTGACCATGATCATGGCCAGGCGGGCAAGATACATGAACCCAAGGTGCCTCGCACCAGGCCTACAGGCACCGAATCTGAGGTCTTAATCGCCTCAAAGCGGCAGAAAGACCTTGTGGACGCGTGCTTGCGCGCGGTGGCCGAGGCTATTGCCGGCCTCGAGGCGGGCTTCCCGCTCGATGCTATTTCAGTTTCCCTGCACGAGGCAGCCGACGCTTTGGGACAGATCACGGGCGAAATTGGCGGCGAAGAGGTGTTTGAGCGAATTTTCGGCAGTTTCTGCCTTGGTAAGTGACATAAGATATGAGTGATTTCGATGCGATCGTTATTGGCGGTGGGCACGCTGGCATAGAGGCTTCCCTTGCCTTGGCGCGGCTGGGCGCACACACGCTGCTCATTACCCAGAACCCGGACACCATAGGCAAAATGTCGTGCAATCCGGCGATCGGTGGCCTCGCCAAGGGCAATTTGGTGCGGGAAATCGACGCGCTTGGTGGGCAGATGGGCATTCTTGCGGACGCTACAGCCATCCAGGTGCGAATGTTGAATCAATCGCGGGGCCCGGCTGTTCAGGCTCCGCGCGCCCAATCCGACAAGGCGCTCTATTCATCGCTTGCACGCAAGGCCTTGGAAAATCAGCCTGGTTTGAGCATTTTCATGGATACCGTGGTCGATTTTCTGACTGATCAATCGGGAAAACGAATCGAAGGGGTCGTGACTGAGCGTGGCAAGCGTATTGGCGCAAGAACGGTGGTCCTCACCACGGGCACCTTTATGGAGGCTACGCTTTTTATAGGCGAGTGGAAGGGCTCAGGCGGAAGGCTCGGTGAGCCGGCCGCGGTTGGGCTAGGTACGGCCTTGCGCGCCCGCGGTTTCCCTGTGGGGCGCATGAAAACAGGCACGCCGGCCCGAATCAAGGCGAGCAGCATCGATTTTTCCGTGCTGCAAGCTCAGTACGGCGATCCCGAACCAATCTATTTTTCTTTTATGGAAAAGAATTACAATCGTCCTTCGCTGCCCTGTCATATTGTTTGGACTAACGGCGCGACGCACGAAGCGATTCGTGCAGGCCTAGGCCGTTCGCCTCTTTACACGGGGAAGATTGTGGGCAAGGGGCCGCGCTATTGTCCTTCTATAGAAGACAAGGTAGTGCGCTTCCCTGAGCGAGGACGGCATCAGGTTTTTGTAGAGCCGGAAGGCGAGTACACGGACGAGGTGTACATGAATGGGATGTCGAGTTCGCTTCCGGAGGATGTACAGGAAGCGTTTTACCATACGCTGCCAGGGTTCGAGCGCGCAGAGATTGTGCGGCCGGCCTATGCGGTGGAGTACGATTATCTGGACCCTTCGAGTTTGTATGCGTCGCTTGAGTCCAAGTTGCTCTCGGGGCTCTTTGTGGCGGGCCAGACGAATGGCACTTCGGGCTACGAAGAGGCGGCCGCGCAGGGGCTTATTGCAGGGATTAATGCCAGGCGCTATCTGGATTGTGCGGCGAGCCTCGTCCTTGCGCGGGATGAGGCGTACATAGGCGTGCTGATAGACGATCTCGTGACGCTGGCGCCAAAGGAGCCGTACCGGATGTTCACGAGCAGGGCGGAGCGCCGGCTTGCGCTGCGGCAGGACTCGGCGGATTTGCGCCTGACGCCGGTGGGGATTGGGTTGGGGCTGGTGGACGAGGCTCGCCGCGCGGCTTTTGAGGCCCGCAAAAAGGGTATCGACGAAATCTCGGACCTGCTTGCGGCTCGCAGAATTCAAAAAGATGATTGTATGATCGACCAGGCGTTTGCCCAGCATGTAGGCGAGCCTTTGGAGCTTGCCCTTCGCGATCCTCTTCTTGGTGCCCGGCTGGACGAAAGGCGCGACCCACGCTCCTTTTTGAGTAGCCTTCTTCCAGAAGTGACCCGCTATCCTGAATCCTGGGTTACAACGGCTACACTCGATGCCCGTTATGCGGGCTATTTGGAAAAAGAGAACCGCCTTGCCTCGCGCGTTGAGCGGGCGGACCGCCTCAAGATCCCCGATGCCTTCGACTACCGCGCCATCCCCGGCCTCTCGGCCGAGTCAACAGAGAAACTTGAGGCCGTCCGCCCGCTCACGCTGGGCCAAGCCGAGCGTATTCCCGGCGTTCGCAAATCGGATATTGCGTTGCTGTATGTAGTTCTTGCCCGCTCCAAGACTTAGTTGAGAGAAGGTGCTGGTCCAACTGTGGTGTTCTAACAGAGCAGATGCAGCGCCCAAACTGAGCAGATGTAGCGCCCCAACCGGGCAGATGCAGCGCCCCAACCGGGCAAAACCCAAACTCAGCAAAACTAAAATCTATTCGTTCGCATCCGCAAATCCGCAGATCGCCGCCAAGTCCTGCTTTGCCTTTTCCAGCGCGTCGCCATAACTCTGTTGCAGCGCTTCAACATTCTTCTTGTAGAATTCCACAAATTGTGGATCTGTCATCGGGTCGATGCGTACTTGTCGTCCCGTCTGCAGTGCCAGCTGTCTTTCCTGTTCTTTGAATCGCGGTGCCCATTGATTCCGAATGGCTTGGTCCACCCGCTTAAGCTCGTCCATGTACTTACTAATAAAGGACGAAATCTGTTGCATAAGCGCGATTGCTTTCTTTTCTGAACCTGAGCCCTGTGCAAAAGTCGCCACGACGCCCAGTCCCTTGCTGATCGTTGCCAGCTTTTCCGAGTCAAACGTCGTAGTCGGCAGTTGAACAAGCCCCATGAAGACGTCGAAAATCGCCCTTCTAAAGACCTCACGATCTTCAGCTGACACCGCCTTTATCTCCTTGGCCAGATCTACGGATTCGGGATCGTCCAGGTATTTTCCTGCGGTTTTTCTGCCGTTTGTCTTTATTTCGTTCAAATGAATCGCAGTTTCATCGGCTTTCAGGTCCTTGGTACGTTCAAGCGCCAATTCGAGTGCGCTCTTAATCATTGCCATTGACATCCCTCCCAGAAGAATAAATTCCAGCAGCGCTCTGATCCTTCGAACCACTCTCGCAATTCTCCCGAAGCGCAGCCACAAAACTCAGTACTTTATCTACGATACTTACAATGACAATCGCGCTAACTACGATCTGAAGCACCAGGCTCAGAACATTCGGTAGGCCACCAACCATCACACCTATAAGATCGATCGTATAGAACACCATTATCGATGCGATTGTGACCTTGCCGAGCAAGGTTGTCTTTGGCTCCATCTTGTGCTTCACTATTGTCAAAATCGCCATAAAGATAAACTGAATCGAAAGGCGTGCGAGCACCAGTATAAGTAACCAAACAGGAATAAGATTGTAGTACTGAAACACAACCGATAACACGACTAAGAGCAGATAATCACTTGTTGAATCGAGAATTCTCCCAATTCGAGTAACTTCGTTGTTCTTGCGTGAAGTATAGCCATCCAGAAAATCGGTCACAAAAATCAAGACGACAAGCAGCAAGAGTGGTAGCCTAATCCTGTGAGACTTTGCAGCAATGACCAGAAAAAGCAATGTGGGTAGAGTGCTCAACCGTACAAGTGTAATCTTGTTGGCTTTGTTTACCCTATCCAAATTCTCACCTGTCGCTTCGCGAACGAAGTCTCCTCTTATAAGAAGCAGAAATATTATGACTACAACATGAAAAACCGTCGTTGTGGCAAGGAATTCGAGGCTAAAGGCGACGTCGAACTTGCCAATTACCGCAAAAAGTCCAAATACCAAGCACTGTATAAGAAAATATCCAATACCAGTCTTAAGAATACTTGAACGGAGACGCCTGTCTCTTTCGATTTGTTCCATGCTATCAAACGTCTCCGGGAAGAATATTTAACACCTTTAAACCATCTCTTGTACTCTGCGATGTCGTACGACTAAATAATATAACCTTGACAGCTTCAATGTCAAATCTTTATGCTCGAAGCTATGACCAAGGCAGACAAGATAACGTTAAGCAGAATCATTCTGGCGCCTTTCTTTTTTCTTATATATAGATACTCTTTGTTTTCTCCCATAATTTCGATCGCTTTGCTTTGGATTCTTTACGCCCTTATGGAGCTTAGCGACCTTTTTGACGGTCGCGTTGCCCGTTCCGAACGCAAGGTGAGTGATTTTGGAAAATTGTTCGATCCTTTTGCGGACGTGTTTGCTCGCTTAACCTACTTTGTTTGCTTTGCATTTAGTGGCATCATGCCCCTGTGGATTTTTGTGATAATCCTCTATAGAGAATTGGCAATGCTTTTCTTGAGAATGCTCTTAGGATTTCGTGGCATTGCTTTGGGTGCACGGCGTGGAGGCAAACTCAAGGCAGGGCTTTATATGGCGTCGGGTTTGCTATCGCTTATCGTCTTCTCGTTTGAAAGCCTTTCCTTTACGCCGTCCTGGGCTCCAGCGCTTCGTACCGTGCTTCTCGTGGTATATGTGGCTGCTGCGGTCCTTTCTGTGGCCTCATTCGTAGATTACATTCTTGAGTACCGGAAATTGACTAAGTCTGCCAAAAATTCCTGAAGGTTTTCTTTTTTTTCTTGTTTTCTCTTGACGCGATTCTGCAAAATCTGTTAGTGTCACGCCCGCACCGTTTAGAGCTTTTTGGGTTCCAATAGTTGCATATGGCAAATTATGGTACAAAACAACATAATTTGCAAAATTTGCAAAATTCCAAAAAAGGTCTTGACAAGTTAAGGTAAGTTTGGTAGGTTCATCGAGCGCTTTGCGAGTAAGGTTGTGGGGCGCGTGAAAAGAGCGCGGTACTGGTAGGAGCGGGAGCTCATCCGGTACGAGCGGTGGTCTTTAGACAACGAAGTAGGAAATAGGGAAGGGATAGAGAGAGGTAAGGGATCGAGGCATTGAATGCCGGTA
>JBDKTP010000001.1:0-39296 GCA_039680115.1 Rectinema sp. | reverse complement strand
TACAAAACCAATCGCGCTCAGTGCTTGACGCTTCGTCATACTATTCATAAGATTAACAAGAAATTGCATCCAGTAAAAGCGCCCTTGCAGGACGCGTTTGGGCTTTACAACACCATTTTGGATCTTTTACTTTTGGAGGTTTTCATGACCAGCTACAAGGAATTGGGTCTCGTCAATACAGTTGATCTTTTCAAGAAGGCAATGGAAGGCCATTATGCCATCCCCGCGTACAACTTCAATAACATGGAGCAGATGCAGGCCATTATTCAGGCTTGTGTAGAAACCAAGAGTCCTGTCATACTTCAGGTCTCTTCGGGAGCCCGGAAGTACGCAAATTCCACAATACTTCGCAATATGGCCAAAGGCGCGGTGGAGTATGCCAAGGAATTGGGTTATCCCATTCCCATCGTCCTGCACTTGGACCATGGTGACAGCTTTGAGCTATGTAAGGATTGTATTGAGCAGGGCTTCTCTTCCGTTATGATCGATGGCTCTGCGCTTCCTTATGATGAAAACGTCGCACTGACAAGGAAAGTATGCGAGTTTGCCCACGCTCAAAAAGACTACGTCACGGTGGAAGGCGAGCTTGGTGTCCTTGCTGGCGTGGAAGACGATGTCTCCGCGGAGATGAGCCACTACACTCGGCCGGAACAGGTCGAGGATTTTGTTAAAAAGACTGGCGTAGACAGTCTGGCTATTTCCATTGGAACGAGCCATGGCAGAGCGAAATTCAAACCCGAGCAGTGCACTCGCACGGCGGATGGAATTCTGATTCCACCTCCCTTGCGCTTTGATATTTTGGCAGAAGTGGAGAAGCGCATTCCTGGCTTTCCAATCGTTCTTCATGGCTCTTCTTCTGTTCCTATCGAGTACGTCAGAATGATCAACCAATACGGTGGCAAGCTTGTAGACTCAGTCGGTATCCCCGAGGAACAGCTTCGTAAGGCCGCTGCCAGCAATGTCTGCAAGATCAATATCGATTCAGACGGCAGGCTCGCCATGACGGCGATCATTCGCAAGGTTTTTGCAGAAAAGCCCGAAGAGTTCGACCCAAGGAAGTACTTAGGCCCTGCAAGAGACGAACTCAAAAAGCTCTATATGCACAAGAATATTGAAGTGCTTGGTTCAGCTGGCAAAGCATAAGAACAAAGAGGCTGACTTTGGCGTTTGGCTGGCGCATTTCTTGGGCTTGAATCGGACTTAAATAGAGAAGCTTTTGTCAGAAGTTGTCGCCAGCCAGGCCTTTACGCGATTTGAAAATCTGTGGTACTATACGCAACAATAGTCCATAACCCCTAAGAAAATGTTTTCAACCGTGAGGAGTTGTGGTGTGTCTTGCTTGTTGCTCCCCGTTGCTTCGGGCAAGGCGCGTATGAGGAGGTCAGTTGGCAGACAAGGATTTGCGGATCAATGAACAAATCCGCGTTCGAGAAGTGCGGCTTATCGATGAAAAAGGTGAACAGCGAGGTATTATACCGACGCTCGAGGCTATTAAAATAGCCCGCGAGGCAGGTTTGGACCTTGTTGAAGTGGCCCCCCAGTCGATACCGCCAGTTTGTAAGCTTCTGAATTACGGCAAGTACAAGTTTGAGCAGGAGAAAAAGGTTAAGGATGCGAAAAAGCATGTAAAGACCACCGAAATCAAAGAAATTCGCATGCAGCCAAAAATCGCGGAGCACGATCTGGATTTTAAGGCAGAGCATATCAGGGATTTCCTTGTTGCGGGCTACAAGGTCAAAGTGACGATCCGCTTCCGAGGCCGTGAGTTGGCACACACTGAGATTGGGCAGGATATCCTCAAAAAGATTCTTGCTAAGCTCGATGGCTACTACATCGTGGAGAAGCCTCCCCTTATGGAAGGCAGATTCATGTCGATGGTTCTCCAGCCCAAGGCATCCATAATCAAAAAGCAGCCGGTTTCCGAAGCTTTGGCCACTGACACCGAAGTTGAAGATGACGATGATGACACTGATGACGAGATCTGAGCGATTGTCGCAAAAAGGATGGTAGAGCATGCCTAAGATGAAGACAAAAAAGGCGGCGAGCAAGCGTTTTAGTTTGACCGCAAGCGGAAAAGTAAAATACAAGAAAATGAATCTCCGCCATATCTTGACCAAAAAGACCACGAAGCGAAAGAGAAACCTGCGCAAACCAGGCTTTGTCGATGCCGGTCCTGTGCATCAGATCAAGAAAAAGCTCTTGCCCAATGGTTGAGCTGGCACGGAATAGAGGAGAATATACATGTCTAGAGCAGTAGATGGTACCAAGCGGAAAGATCACCGCAAAAAGATACTCAAGGTCGCTAAGGGATATTGGGGCAGACGCCACTCCAACTTCAAAGTTGCTAAAGACGCGGTTGCCAAAGCTCAGTACGACGCATATAAAGACAGGCGCGATAGAAAAGGTGATTTCCGCAATCTCTGGATTGCCAGAATCAACGCGGCGTGCAGGGCACAAGATATTACCTATAGCCGTTTTATCGAAGGCCTCAACAAAGCCGGCATTGTGATGAACCGAAAGGTGCTCGCCGATGTGGCGGTTAGGGATCCTGAGGCTTTTAGCGCAATAGTAGAAAAGGCAAAAGCAGCCTTACAGGCATAAACAATGGTAAGCCTCGAGCAAATCCGCGCCCTGGAGGCGCGAGTAGAAAAAGCGGTTACGCTCATAGAAAAACTACGCAAGGAAAACGCTGTTCTCGAACAGAACCTCATGGAGGTATCGCGTTCCGAAGAGCAGACCAAAGCCGCGTACGCAGAGCTCGAGCGCAAAGCAGGCGCATCTATTCGGCAGGCTTCCGAGTCAGCTGCCCAGATAGAGGAATTGCAGGCCCGGGTCAAAGAAGCCGAACAAAAGGCCAAGGACGCCGAACTCCGAGCAGCCGAATCTCAAGAAAGGGCAGCTGCATTCGAGCGCAAAGCCAATGCCGCAGAGGCGGAAGCAGCCACTTACAGGGAACGGGCATTGGCAGCTGAACATCGTGTCAACGAATTGGAAGCCCGGGCGGAGGACCTTAAGAAAGAACAGGCCAGGATAGAAGAAGGGCTTGTTCATGCATTAGACAAGTTGGATGCGTTTGAGGACATGGTGATGGGTATGAGCCCCGCGGCTTCGGAGGCATCCGGCTCGCAGGTATCGGGTAATGCAGAGCCCTCCGAGCTAGAAGGTTCTGAGTTTTCTGGCAGCGAAGAAGGCAAGAGTGGCGAGTCACAATTGACCAGGGAAGAAAAGGTGGAGGCGGCTGAAGATTCCCTGTCGGCCCCTGCGTCCCAGGAGGGCACGTTTCACGGAGAAGAAAATGAGCTCGACATTTTCTAATGCCGACAAGCCTGCGACGCAGACGATTCCTATCGAAATCCTTGGAGTGTCTTTCACCATCAGAACAGATGAAGACGAAGACTATATTTACGCACTGGTTTCTGAATTAAAGGAACGGCTTTCTAAAGTTTCTGGCCAAATGAAAGTCGTGGATCCTCTGAAGCTTTCTCTTATAACAAATCTCCTTACGCTCGACGAAATGCATCAGAAGAGTGGGCAAAAAGAGAAGGCTCAGGTGTCTAAAGACTACGAAGCAGTGAACCTTCTAGACTCGCTTGATAAACGTCTGGGGGAGTTGGGACTCTAGTCTAAGGTCGGATTGGGAGCGATATATGATTATTCCTTTGGAAAAACTGATAAACTATAACGAGAACGCGTACGAGCTTGCGGTTGCAATGACGAAACGTGCCTATCAGCTTGCTGTCCTCAAGGGGCCAGAAGTAGAGAAGAATAATGGCAAAGTCGTGTCCTTGGCCGCGCAGCAAATCTTTGACAAGACCATTGAGTACAAATTCATCCAAAGCTAAAGTGCTGGTCCTTGCCGGACCAACTGCGGTAGGAAAAACGGAGCTCCTCGCCAAGACTTTTGGCGCGGAAGCTCCTATTTTTTTGTCTGACAGCCCAGCCATGTGCAGGTATCTGCGCGGGGCGGAAGTTGTCAGTGCTGATTGTTTCCAAGCGTACAGAGGCATGGACATTGGTACCGCCAAGCCCGATGCGGAACTCCGCAGAATCTTGCCACATTATCTTATCGATTTCCTCGAACCTGACCAGCAGTATACCGCAGGTGATTTTGTACGAATGGCTGATAATATCTGCAACGAGCTGTGGTCGCAGGGCCGTTTGCCGGTGGTCTCCGGTGGAACTGGCTTTTACCTGCGCAATTTTATCTGCGGCCCGGCTTCTGGCCCAGCCTCGGATCCTGAAATCCGAAATGCCGTGCAGCAGGAACTCCAAGAGAAAGGGATCGATGCTCTGCGCGCTGAATTAGCAGCAGCCGATCCCTTGGCTGTGTCGCGGATTGCTTACAATGACACCTATAGACTTACGCGGGCGGTCGAAATATTGAGGGCGACAGGAAGGCCACCGTCGGTTTTTGCTCCTTCCAAGGTTCCACGGGATAAATTCGATTTTCTGGTAGTGGGCCTGTGTCGACCCAGAGAAGAGCTTAACGCGCGTATTGAACATCGCGTCGACAACATGTTCGAACAAGGGTTGGCTGCAGAGGTGGAAAGCCTGATCGCCAGGGGCTATGATCTTGAAAGTCCCGGGATGCAGGCCATTGGTTACAAGGAGTTTTTGACTATGCCTGGCGCACGTGCAGAGGAGATAAAAGAGGCCATCGTTCTCCACACTCGGCAGTATGCTAAGCGCCAAATGACATTTTTCAGATCCCTGCCGGGTATAGTTTGGATTGAGCCATCTGCTATGGAGTTACTGGAACACTTGGAGAGCTTTCTCAACCGCGAGAGCGACCAGGACGATCAAAGCGACCAGGACGATCAGAGCGACCAGGACGATCAGAGCGATTAGGGCCAGCCCGACTTGTCCTTCCTGTAACCCTCCGATATACTTCATTTGCGATGAGCATAACCACGTTTCTTTGGACGGCCTTTCTGTCCCTCCTTCCAATTTCTGAACTGCGCGGAGCAATACCTTTTGCCGTCATACGTGGCGTGGGCGTTTTACCTGCGACGCTCATTTCGGTCCTGTTTAATGCTCTTGTACCCATCATTGTCTACGTATTTCTGGCGACTCTACACAAACTTTTGTACTCGTGGAGCGCGTATAAGTCTTTTTTCGATAGAACCGTGGAACGGGCGCAGCGAAAAGTACATGAAAACATAGAAAAATATGGCTACTGGGGCTTGATGATCTTCGTCGCTATTCCATTGCCGCTTACCGGTGCATGGACAGGGGCGCTTGGAGCTTGGATCCTTGGTATGGACAAAAAACGTGCTACGCTCGCGATAATTGGCGGAGTAGCGATTGCTGGCATAGTTGTCGGCACACTCGTGGCCATTCTTGGCGCGGGGGCTAAATCGATATTCTTTAAGACCATGTGAAGGATCTTGCGAACAGCAAGTATACAACTGCGAAATACTATTGAACACAACTGAACACAACTGAACACCATGGAATATGACTTTGCCTCAAATTTGGACCCTGAACAATATAAAGCCGTTATGACGACCGACGGGCCGCTTCTCATCATAGCTGGTGCCGGCTCAGGAAAGACTCGCGTGATTACGTATCGGATCGCGAAACTCCTTGCAGACGGCGTATCGCAGGACTCCATCCTTGCCCTCACCTTCACCAACAAAGCAGCCAAGGAGATGGCGGACAGGGCTCGAGAGCTTGTGGGTTTACCTCTGAAAAACCTCATGGTTAGTACCTTTCACTCATTTGGTGCGTGGTTTTTGCGCAAAGAGATTCACCGCCTGGGCTGGAAGAACAACTTCACCATTTATGATGAACAAGACCGTATTCACGCCATAAAGGAATCCGCAAGGGACTTGGGCCTTGTGGTGGCAGATCTGGACGCCGCAAAGGTGGCCGATGCTTTTTCTAAAGGTGAAACCGCGGCGTATAGCACACTCTACGCAGAGTATCGAAGAACGCTAAAAATATACAATGCAGTAGATTTTGATGACCTTATAAGCCTGCCCTTACAAATCCTTACAGAATTTCCGGAAGTCGCCGAAGCTTTGCAGAATCGATTCCGTTACGTAATGATCGACGAATTTCAGGATACTTCGCTCCAACAGTATGAACTCATCCATAGTTTTGCTCCCCACAACATCTGCGTGGTAGGAGATGACGATCAGTCGATCTACTCGTGGCGCGGCGCCAACTTTGGCAATATAGAGAAGTTCGAGCACGATTTCCCCGACTTAGTGGAGATAAAACTTGAACGCAACTATCGTTCCACATCGACAATCCTCGATGCGGCCAACGCGTTGATTTCACACAACGTTAAAAGGAAAAAGAAGAACCTCTGGTCGCCGGATGACAAAAAGGGTATTCCGATTGTAGTGAACGCCCTGGAAGACGAAGTGGAAGAGGCGAGGGCGATTATTGAGCGAATGCGGCAGCTCCGAATTGCAGAAGGCTTTCAGTGGGACTCGTTTGGAATCCTGGTGCGAACAAATTATCAGTCGCGCGAAATCGAGGAAGAGCTCATGGAGGCAGGGATCCCGTATAGAACTGCAGGCGGCCCTTCGTTCTATCAACGCCGAGAAGTCAAAGACATGCTTGCCTACTTGAAGCTGTGCGCTAACCCTGACGACGACATCAGTGCGCTGCGCGTGCTCAATGTGCCACGCAGGGGCATAGGCAAAGCCGGTATCGAAAAAATAACGGGCATGAGTCGCACCGGCAATGTTTCGATTCATGAGGCTGCATCGCGTATCACCAAGTCACCAGACTTTGAAGTACAAGGTAAACCCATCAAAGCGATATGCGAATTCTTCGAGTATATTGAAGCGTTGCGCGAAAGAATCCTGTCCAGAAAAAGGCCACTTTCAGCCTGCCTGCGGGAGATGGTGACCGAAATAGGGTATTGGCAATACCTTCTTGAAGAATATAAAAGCCAAGACAAAACCGCAGCATGGAAATATCATAGCGTCGAATTATTGGCAAGCTCGATTGAACGGTGGGAGCGCGACCCCGACACCTTGGATGCCGGGCTTTTTGCATATCTTAATCGTATTGCTCTTCTTACGCGCGACGAAGCAGACGACACGGAAGGCAAAGTGAGTCTTCTTACAATCCACGCAGCAAAAGGGCTCGAATTCGATGTGGTTTTTATCCCAGGCTGTGAAGACGGAATCCTGCCACACGCCAAGTCGTTAGGGTTGCCGGATGAGGATACAGAAGATTTCAAAAGCCCACGCGCAGAAGCACTCAACGCGAGGTCGGGCAAGCCAAATGCGAGTTCCGGCAAGAACGAGATAGATCCTTCTGGCCTTGAGGAAGAGCGGCGGTTATTCTATGTTGCTCTCACCAGGGCACGAAAGCGCCTCTTCTTGAGTCGCTGTTGCGCTCGGAGCAAACGTGGCCAGATCTATGATACGAAGCCATCTCCCTTCCTGGCTGAGTTGCCTGCGCAAACCATCGTAGATGGCGGAGTCGAGAATAAGACTTCTGAGCGGACAGAAGAAGAACTAAGGCGCGAAATGCTTGCCAGGATGCGGGCAAAGTTCCTGTGAGACTTCTCTTTGAGGCTACTGAGAGAGTTTGATCCATGTCAGCTCGTGCTTATTGTGCCAAAGATGGACAACCCGAGAGCCAGGAATAGCCGCAAAACGGTCTGTAGTTGCCTTGTCGAAGTGCTCGCCCTGCATCTTGATTGTGCACACAAAGTTCTCGGCCATGCCAGAATCAAGCCATTTCTGGACCCATGCAAGAAGAGCCGGCGGATAACAGATCACGTCCGAGAAAAGCCAATCCACAGGACCCAAATCCTCAGGCGCAAGGGTAAAGGCGTCATGTGCAACATAGGTGACGTGAGGATTCCTCATCAGGGAATCCTCAAGGGGAGCCCTGTCTATGGAAATTACCTCGGCTCCCAAATTTGCTAGTACCCAGGTCCAGCCCCCAGGACTCGCTCCAGCGTCCAGACAACGATCTCCAGGCGAAGGCATTTTCCCCGTTAATTCCAAAGCTTCCCACAGCTTGCGGTAGGCACGCGACGGGGGGCCTTCTCTGTCTTCAGCAAAGTGGACCTCTCCGTTAGGAAAGGGGCTCGAGCATTCGCCCGAACCTAGGAGGAGATGTTCATCGAGCAAGGTAAAGGCTCCCATTGGCGCCTTAGGAAGTTCAAAAGGGAATTCTTTAGGCTTGCTTGAGATCTTTGGCAGGGCGTCTTCTATCAATGCGATCCTACGATAGAGCCGCGTCGGACAGGCTGCCCAATTGCGCTGAATAGATTTAAGCTCTCTCGCAGCCTGTGAGATCGAATCGAATTCCAACAGAAAAGGCTTTTCCCATACATTTCGAGTCCAGTAGACGTGTTCCATTGGCAACGCAGTGTTTAGTGCTTGTTGATCATGACGCCGATCGATACCCTTATCCTGAGCATCGGAGCGCCAACGACTGACGAGGTCTCCGTCGATTCTCGTGTAGTCCGGGACTTCTTGTACAAGTTCATTCAAGAAGCCATACGCCGCGTGATACACCTTGCCATCCAGATAGTGCATAGAGGAATCCTAGCATTGTGCCCCGTATACCGACAATGCCACGCAAAAAGCAGGATCTCGGATTGCACCCCTGTATCGTACCGGGCGTTGCCTACTTGCATGCCCTTCAGACCTGTGTTAGAGAGGAGTATATGTCCGACATGAGCCTCTTGCTTTCGATTTCAAATCACTTTGATACCGTCGTTCGCGACCCCGTTTGGGGAGACATTCACTTCGATGATTCGCTTGCCGACCTAATAGAAAGCTCGCCATTGAGACTACTGGATGGTATACGTCAACTTGGACCTGTTGCCTATGTCTATCCAGGCGCAACCCATACGCGTAGGCTGCACAGTTTAGGCGTCTATTATGTTGCACGCAAGCTCATTCAATCTCTACTGGAGAGAGGGCAACTCTCCTTCGCAACGCCGACTGGCCTGCGGTCTTTCCTTGTTGCGGCTTTATGTCACGATCTAGGCCACTTTCCCTACGCACATTCGCTTAAGGAGTTGCCCCTTACGCCTCACGAGGTGCTTGCAGCGGAGCTTGTCCTGCAAGATCCCTTGCGAGATGCCATCTTGAGATGTTCTGCTGACCCTGAACAGGTAGCCGCGATTATCGACAGTGATCGCACAAACCCAAACGATCGAGAAACCCTTCTTTATAGAAAGATTTTGTCGGGTGTTCTGGATCCAGACAAGATCGATTATCTGTCTCGCGATGCCTACTTTTGCGGCGTCCCCTATGGCATTCAGGATTCCGAATTCATTTTGCGGCGCCTTTACGTCGTCGACGACGAACTTGGAGTAGACGAAAAAAGCGAGATGAGCATAGAAGCGGTTCTCTTTTCCAAGTACCAGATGTATCGGGCTGTTTACTGGCATCCTACCGTGCGTTCTGGCACAGCCATGGTCAAGAAATCGATTCTTATGGGGCTTGCGCATGGCATCATTAACTCGGATAGCCTCTATGGCCTTGACGATGCGGCCTTTTCCAAACTTCTTATTGGCGCACATGGCGAGGAGTTTAAGCCTGCCAAAATGGCACATGCCGGGAAATTTTATCCGCTAATTGCGGAAATACCTGTCGATGCGGCAAATCCGGTTCATCACGATCTCAGTAACCTGAATAAGCGCCTGGAGGCCGAGGCTTCCTTGGCGCTGGCGGCGAATGTGGCCGAAACGGCAATAGTTGTCGATATTCCAGAACCTATCAGTTTCGAATCCAAGATCAAAGTAAAGACAGATCAAGGATGGAGAGACTTTTCTGAGCGGTCTATTATTTTTAGGGCAGCTGAACTTGAGGCCTTGCAGGCGTCATTGCGCAAAATTCGAGTTTTTGCGGATCCAAGCGTGAATCCGACTCTGATCAAGGGGCTCGCGAAAGAACTCTTGGCCTAAACCGCGGTTGTAGTACGCTGAAAAAGACACTAGAGGGTCAAAAAACGCAAGAGTAGGCACGGCAAATCGACTTTCTTGGGCTCCTTCTTCCGTTTACTGTTGGACTTCTGAATGTAACTGACCTTCTCAAAAACAATTAATGCGAAGAAACAAGTCTGTCAGATACCTATACGCTCGTATAGTCTATGTGCGAAAAAATATTAATTCTGTCGATTCTTTTCACTTTAGTTTTGTTGACAGCACTCAATTAGCGAATAGAATTGACTTGTAGTGGGAAATTGTGGGAAGAAGTAGGAAATAGTGGTATGAATCTCTTGACTGGTCAGTTCCAAAACACACTCGACGAAAAAGGCAGGATTTCTCTGCCTGCTCGAATGCGAAGCGAACTTTCAGGAACCGACCTTGTTGTCACGCAGGGAATCGACAAATGCTTATGGCTATTTCCTCCTCTTTTTTGGCAAGAATTCTCCGAAAAGGTCATGGCCAGCACGAGCCTCTTTCAGGCGAAGTCTCGACTTGTGCAACGGCGAATTTTAGCCCCTGCGCAGGAAGTCGAAATTGATAGGCTTGGAAGAATCTCCATTCCCCAGAGCTTGCGGGAATGGGCTGGCCTTACCCACGAATGTGTCATCCTGGGCATCACAAAATACATCGAGATTTGGGACTCTCAAGAGTATCGGCATTACATGGAAGAAAATGAAAAAGAATTCTTGTCTGCGACAGAACAGTTGGGAGGACTGACACTCTAGGTGTCAGAAAATCTACTATGGAAAGACAAAGCGCCGAAAACCTAGTTCACACCCCTGTAATGCTTGATGAGGTGCTTGCCTTATTCCGCTCGTTAGGTAGACCAGAAGCCACCGTCATAGATTGCACTTTAGGCGCAGGAGGGCATGCTGAAGCCCTGCTTTCTCAGTATCCTTCCATTAAATATATCGGAATAGACGCGGATCCTGAGGCGTGCGGCCGAGCTGGGGAAAGGTTGGCTCCTTATAGCGACAGGCTTGAGGTCCTACAAGGATATTTTGACGATCAACTCGCAGCTTTGTCCGCATCCCCAGCGGCTAAACGGCCAGACTTCATACTTTTCGACCTTGGAGTTTCAAAGTTTGATTTTTTTGATTCCGGGCGTGGCTTCTCTTTTTCTTTGAATGAGCCACTGGATATGCGGTTTTCTCCTGAAGCAGCACAGACCGCCGCCGACATAGTCAATCGCTACGACGAAAAAGACTTGGCCGACATCATTTACGAGTTCGGCGGCGAGCGCTATTCGCGCCGGATTGCCAAAGCCATTGTCGAAGCTCGCAGAGTTTCCCCAATCCGTGATTCCGCCAAATTGGCAGCCATAGTGGCCAGCGCCGTCCCGCCCGACTATCGCCGCAGCCGGCTTCACCCCGCCACCAAAACTTTCCAGGCCTTGCGCATCAAGGTCAATGACGAGCTGGGGCGGGACGCGCGCGGGCTAGCGCTCGCCGCCTCACTTGTGGCGCCCGGTGGTATTGTGGCCGTCATCTCCTTCCACTCGCTTGAAGATGGCATCACAAAGCGTTGTTTTAGAGAGCTTGCGGGCGCTGTAGACGCCAATCCACCTGAAGAAATCGCCTCCACCGCAGAAACTACCTCCGTTGCAGATACCAATCCCAAGGACAGATTCGAGCTTCTGTTTAAGAAGCCACTTGTACCCACCGAGACAGAAATCGCCGCAAATCCTGCATCTCGATCCGCAAAACTGCGTGCTCTGCGCAAATTGCTTCCCGGTGCTGTCGGCGTGGACGGCTTGGTCGGCAATCGCGATCGAAAGGGTGCTCGACGGCGGCATAACATTCCAGGCAGTGCCTTAGCCTCTGAGACAAAAACCGGAGCGACAAAAATCGAGGAGGCAATGCCATGAAGTCCATTCGCATTTGGATTCTCCTCCTGGTTTCTGGTTTTTTTGCGATCGGTCTTGTGTGGCAGACAAGTCGCTTTGCGAATCTGTCGCAGAAGGCGCAGGATCTTGAGATCGAACAGCAAAACTGGGTTGCGCAGAATACAAGGCTAAGAGCCGATATTGCGGTCCTTTCCAGTAGAGAGCGGACTGCGGAAATTGCAAATTCTCTGGGGTTAAAGAAGATCCAACCGGAAGAAAGAGTACGGGTCGAGATCGTTCCGGAAAACCAGGGAAAGACACTTGGTCAGGCTCCGAGTGGCTCAAGCCGAGCGGCTCAAAATGGTACGGCGCAGAACTGGGGAGGCCAACATGATTGACGACCGTGAGACAAGATTGCCTTGCGAGTCTACATGCGCGCCGCAAATGAACAGTGCGAATGACGCCATGGCTGCTGAGCTCGTCCACGAAAACCCGCAGTCGCTTTTTTCGGCAGGAGAAATTGGTGGCATTGTCGGTGGCTCCTGTTACGGAAACTTGGACGCCGAGATTGCCTCAGTAGTGGTGGATTCAAGAATGGCTGGTCCGGGCACGCTCTTTGTTGCTTTGCCTGGAGACAACGTTGATGGTCATGACTTTATCGTGGATGCACTGCAAAAAGGTGCATCTGCGGTTTTGGCGTCTTTAGGAAGAGCTTCCGAGATAAAAGGCAGGATTGAATGTGAAGTCTCCGCGGGCACGCTTCATAAGGACATGTTGCGTAACGCCTGCCTCGTTTTTGTTGATGAACCCTTACGCGCTCTGCAGCTACTCGCCAAAGACTATCGTAGGCGCATGCGAAACCTCTACCGTATTGGAGTAACTGGCTCATCCGGCAAAACTACTACTAAGGAATGCATAGGCGCAGCCCTTGCTTTTGCTTACCCCGAAGGCACGGTGATCATGAACGAAGGCAATCTAAACTCTGATATAGGATTAGCGCTTTCCATGTTCACAATCCGGCCCGAACACCGAATCGGCGTGTTTGAAATGGGTATGAATCGTGTTGGGGAGATGGATGAGCTTGACGAAATCTACGAACCTGACTTGGCAGTAATCACAAATATCGGTACCGCGCATATCGGGATAATCGGTTCGCGTGAGAAAATTGCAGCAGAAAAGAAAAAAATATTCTCACGTTTTACCGGCAAACAAACAGGGATTGTATGGGAAGCCGACGATTTTAAAGATTTCCTGGAATCTGGCGTACAAGGCAAGATAGTGGAATATGGTTTTAATACCACCCAAGGTTTGCAGGCAGTAAAGGATCTTGGGCTTTCCGGTTGGAAGATTGTTTGGAAGAATGAAACGATACGCTTCCCGTTACCCGGAAAGCACAATTTGAATAATTGCCTTGCAGCCCTGTCTGTAGTTTCTGAACTTGAGGTGAACCCGACGCTCGCTGCCCGTGGTCTTGAAGCAGTAAAGCCTCTTTTTGGCAGATCCGAGATTTTTGAAGGCCGCATAGCCCTGATTCGGGATTGTTACAATGCAAATCCCGATTCGATGGCAGCAGCCTTGGATTTTGTCGACTCCTTGGAATGGGCAGGGCGCAAGATCTGTGTCCTTGGCTCCATGCTTGAACTGGGCGGCTCGTCCGAGCAGGAACACCGCGAGCTTGGAAGACGCGTTGCAGACTCGAATGTGGATGCTGCGTTCTTCTTTGGCGACGAGGCACGATTCGCGTACGACGAGGTTTCCAAGCTTATCTTCAACACAAAACAAATGGCTGTTTTTCATACTTCCGACATAGAAGAACTCAAAAAGACTGTAACCGACTACTTGCAGCAAGGCGATTTGGTCCTTGTAAAAGGATCGAGAGGGATGGCTCTGGAGCGTCTTACAAACGTCCTGTTCGAAGCCGGCCTCGTTAATTCTGCCTTGGACAAACATGAAGGAGGCGGGCATGCTACGTGACCTATTGCTCCCCTTGATCCCCTATTTTTCGCCATTGAACATTTTTCGATATCTGACATTTAGGGCGTCTTATGCAGCGGTGACGGCTCTGTTGATAGTCTATCTTTTTGGCCCATCGGTAATTAGGAGGCTTCGCCAACTCAAGTTCGGACAATCGGTACGTACGGACGGGCCCCAATCGCATCTGACTAAATCCGGCACACCGACCATGGGGGGCGTTCTTATCGTTGGGAGTGTTGCAATTTCGGTTGTGCTCTGGGAAGACATTCATAACCCTTTTACCTGGATTCTGCTCTTTGCTTTGTTGGCTTTCTGTGCGATAGGTGGCACCGACGACTATCTCAAGATAAAGCGCCACAATTCCGACGGACTTTCTGCGGCACAGAAATTCTCTGCACAGATTCTGGTTTCACTCATGGTAGTGCTTGCCCTTTATTTTGTTGGCGGGCCAAACTTTACGCGCCTCTATTTACCTTTCGTAAAGAACCACGTTCTGGATCTTGGGGTCTTTTGGATCCCCTTTGGTGTGATCTATGTGACGGCCTGGTCCAATGCGGTCAACATAACTGATGGTTTGGATGGCCTTGCTGCCGGCCTGGTCATCGTCGCCATCATCGCGTTTTCCGTACTCACGTATGTGAGTGGACGAGCGGACTGGGCAAAATACTTGGCAATCCCGTATATAGCTGGAGCTGGGGAGCTCACTGTATTTACGCTTTCGATACTTGGAGCGTGTGTCGGCTTCTTATGGTTCAACGCTCATCCGGCGGAGGTCTTTATGGGAGACGCTGGTTCACTGTCGCTGGGAGGGATTCTTGGTGTGCTCTCCCTTGTGGTGAAAAAGGAAGTTCTGCTTCTTCTGATTGGTGGTGTCTTTGTACTGGAGCTTGGATCAGTAATGTTGCAGGTGGTCTATTTCAAACTCAGCAAGGGCAAACGTTTGTTTAAAATGGCACCGCTGCATCATCACTTTGAACTTTCCGGTATTCCCGAATCCAAAGTAGTGGTCAGGTTCTGGATTCTGGGTGGCATTTTTGCCATTTTGGCGCTTTCGACGCTCAAGATACAGTAGGATTCGACATGTTTTGCGGTTGAATAGTGTTTTTGCGGATGAACGGTTGAACGGATGAACGGATGAATGGAATAGCAGGAAAAGATAGGCAGGAAGGTTAGCAAGATGACAAGGGCGAACGGGACACAGGAATTACGACGCAAAAACTCAAGCAAAACAGATGCCTCCAACGTCGTCGGCATCTATTGTGTCCTCACCGTCCTGGGTTTTGTTGCATTGTGGTCGGGCTCCTCTGGCTATGCACTCCGACTGGGGAAAAGTGCAAGTTACTTCGCCATTCGTCAGGCCATTTTTATTGGAGTTTCAGCGGTCGTCTTTGCCATAACTGCCACATTCCCCCTTCAAAAACTTCGTTCCAGTTTGAGCCTTCTTGCGTTTGCGGCGGTAGGGCTTTTGATCCTAACTTTTGTTCCAGGGATTGGAGTAGAAATCAACGGCGCCAGGCGTTGGATTAACTTGCGCGTGACCAATTTTCAACCTTCCGAAGTCTGGAAGCCCCTCATCGTGGCATACGTTGCGTATCAACTGGACAAGAGAGAAAACACGCTCGACAGCTCTCCCGTGGAAGCGATTTTCCCCTTGTTGATTGCCGCAATGGGAAGCGTGATCATCTACCTGCAGGATGATTTTTCTACAGCCATGGTATCGCTTGTAGCTGCTCTCATAGTTTTTTGGCTGGCAGGTACTTCAATATGGTTCTTTGCCGGTATTGCCGTAGTTGCCATACCAGCGGCATTTATCATGGTGGCAAGTTCGGAATACAGGCTCACGAGAATTATCGGTTTCATTATACCGGAATTTGATCCTCATGGCATGAACTATCAGGTGCAGAATTCCATACGCGCCATCATGTCCGGTGGTTTTTGGGGAGAAGGCATAGGGCTCGGAACAAGAAAACTTTCTTCCATCCCTGAAATTCAGTCCGATTTTATTTTCGCGGCCTTTGTAGAAGAGCTTGGATTCTTAGGCGTGATACTGGTACTGGCCTGTTGGGTCTTTTTCCTTGTTACTGTTTTTCGTGGTACGAAGGAGCGCAAAGGTTTCAGTTATACGCTGCCAATGGGACTGGCAGGCCTTGTCATTATCGAGGTGCTTCTCAACCTGGGTGTCGTTTCGGGATTCCTGCCTGCCACGGGAATTGCGCTTCCTTTCTTTTCGGCAGGTGGCTCTTCGGCTATTGGTACGGCCATCAGTTTTGGTCTCATCGTCAATGTTCTACGAAATCCAGGATTCGAACCGGTTGTTGAAGCTTCTGGCATGGGAACTAAACCCAAGGTGCACCGCCCGGTCGTAGGAGGATACGCGCATGGCTGACACGATTTTGATCCAGTCAAAGAGCAATGAGGAGCATACTACGCAACAAACTGGCATCGCTTCACCCCAGCACTCTTCTGGGCAGAAAGCCACTCCCTCGACAGAACACTTGGAGCACACGCCTATTCGGGATTACTTGGAAAGGACTACGGTAAGACGTGAGACTCCGATTCCTGGAAGCGCGGGAAGATCAGGAAACTCAGGAAATTCAGGAAACTTAGGAAGCCCAAGATACTCTTCCAATGCTGCTCGTCCCCAGACAGGCGCTGCAACCGGACAGAGCGACGTATCTGAAGCAAAGGCTCGACCTAAACAAAAACAGGATAGACTGTATGACCAAAATGCGCTTGCGATACAGAAATCGCTTGCCGAGCGCGCAAAGGCAGAAAAAACTGCGCTAGAGCAGGCCCAAACCTCTGCCAAGATGCAGGCAGAGCAAAGAGCCAGGAGCGCACGAACGCAAACCCTGAAGCTGATTGTTGCCCTAGCGATCACTTTGGTACTCGGGGTTGCTCTCTATTTTGTCATGCCAGAAATGACACGTATACAGAAGGTTACAGTAAACGGAAGAGTTGCGATGACCCAAGAGGAAATCGTGGCGGCGCTCGGTTTGACGCCACAGATCAACCTCATCAATGCCGACATTCCTGCCATGGAACAGAGGATTCTTGCCAACCCTAAAGTGCAAACTGTACATATCAGTCGGGCTTTCCCCGACGGGCTTGTGATAGATCTTGCCGAACGCAAGGCAGTGGCTTGTGTGCTCGTGTCTGACACGAATGGGACTAGGCCGGTAGGGATAGACGCAGAGGGGGTAGCCTTTGCAGATTTGGACGAAATCCCTGGGCAACACAATGTTCCTGTCCTTTCTGGTATCCGTTTTGAGAATTACAGGCCGGGGCAGAGACTGCCGCAATTCTTGCAGCCGCTACTCAGTGATCTTGCAACGCTCCAGGAAGATTCCCCGTCCGTGTTGGATGCCTTTTCAGAGATAAAAGTAGAAAAAGTATCTGATGCCAATGCGGAGTTAGTCCTTTATCCAAAAGGGAAAAGTGTTCCAGTGCGTATGCCGTCACGGCTTACAAAAGCGAATTTGGGGTCCGCGCTTTTGGTGCTGGATATTCTTTCAGGAAGACCGGATGCAGCTGCCATTCAAGAACTCGATTTCCGTTCAGGGACCATTGTTTATCGAACCAAGGAGGCACAACCTGGCTGACAATTTTATCGTTGGGCTCGACATAGGAACGAGCTCGACACGAGCAGTCGTCGGAGACTTTGACGAAGACGACCAGCTTGAAATCATTGGTTACGGCGTAGCTCCCTCCACGGGATTAAGGCGAGGTGTCGTTCTCAACATCGAGGCTACCCTGTCCTCAGTCACTTCTGCCATAGAATCTGCAGAACTTATGTCAGGCAGAGAGATTCACAGTTGCGTCTTAGGTGTTTCTGGAGCAAACGTAGAAAGTCTCAATTCTAGAGGCGTCGTCGCCGTCGCAGGCAAAGGCCGGGAGATAACACCTGAGGACATCGCGCGTGTACATGAGGCTGCTCAGGCAGTCTCCATTCCGATGGATAGAGAGATTCTTCATGTAATTCCTCAAACTTACACGGTGGATTCCCAGCGCGGCATTCGGGATCCATTGCACATGATGGGGGTGAGGCTTGAGTCGGAAGTCCACATTATTACAAGTTCCGTGACGACGACCCAAAACCTGCTCAAATGTGTCAATCGTGCCGGCTATAAGGTAGACCGCAAGATCCTTGGGAGCCTTGCAGCAGCGCGGTCAGTTCTGACGGATGAAGAAAAAGACCTTGGTTGTCTTCTCATGGACATTGGTGGGGGCACGACGGATCTCATAGTGTTTAAAGAAGGATCCCCTTGGTTTACGGCGGCA
This sequence comes from Rectinema sp., assembly GCA_039680115.1. GTDB lineage: Bacteria > Spirochaetota > Spirochaetia > Treponematales > Rectinemataceae > JAFIHQ01. The sequence continues at coordinate 21,297 of JBDKTP010000001.1, read as the reverse complement.
GTACCTGCCGGCGGTATGCAGGTTACCAACGACATTTCCATCATGCTAAGCGTGCTTATGGATACGGCGGAGCGTATGAAACGGGAAGCTGCCTCCTGCTGGACAGAATCGGTCGATCCGGAAGAGCTCATTGCCGTTCCTGGAATTGCTGGCAGAGAACCTACAGAGATTCCGCGAAGAAAACTCTGCTCCATCGTTCAACCGCGCATGGAAGAGATTCTTTTGATGGCAAAAGACAAAGTCGAAAAAGCTGGTTTTTTGCAGGAGATTCGTGGGGGCATTATCCTCACCGGCGGTGGGGCCCAACTCGACGGGTTGGCCGAACTTGTGGAGTCGGTATTCAATGTGCCTTCGCATGTGGGGATTCCGAGAAGTGTCGGCGGTTTGGGCGATGAATACCGTACCCCGAGTTTTGCGACGGCACTTGGTCTCGTAATGTTGGAAGCCGACGAAATCGTTCCACCGCAGGCAATTGTGAGTCAATCTGGAACAAGAAAAGAAAGGAAGCACGGCTCCTCGCTAAAGAATTTGGCGAGCTGGTTCAAAGATAAGTTTGTGTAATTTTGTGCAAGTACAAAAGGGGAGGAACTATGGCCATTGAAATCGTGGAAGACTCTGGAACCGCTAGCCCAACTGTCATCAAAGTGATTGGAACGGGTGGCGGAGGCTCTAATGCTGTTAACAGGATGATAGAAAACGGGCTCAAGAATGTACAATTCATAACTGTAAACACTGATCTTCAGGATCTTGGAAGGTCCAAAGCCGAAATAAAGCTCGGCATTGGCAGCAAATTGACGAAGGGACTCGGAGCAGGCGGCAAACCGGATATTGGAGAAAAGGCTGCGCTGGAAGACCGCGAGGCCATTGAAGAAGCACTCAAGGGGGCGGACATGGTGTTTGTCACGTCCGGGCTGGGGGGCGGGACTGGCACTGGTTCGGCGCCGATCATTGCTCAGACAGCGCGCGACTTGGGGGCCTTGACGGTCGCGGTGGTCACGAAGCCATTCAATTTCGAGGGAAAAGTCGTTGGTAGGATCGCGGAAGAAGGCCTAGAAAAGCTGCGGCAGGCGGTAGACACGGTTATAGTCATTCCCAACCAAAACCTGCTCAACGTTGTGGATAAGCGAACACCAATTAAACAAGCTTTCCTGCTTGCTGACGACGTGCTCAGGCAAGGCGTGCAGGGCATTTCCGATCTGATCACCCTGGCTGGCGACATAAACATCGACTTTGCCGATGTGCGCACGGTTATGGAAGGGCAGGGCGATGCAATCATGGGTATTGGCATAGGCACTGGAGAAAACCGCGCAATCGATGCTGCAACACAGGCTGTCAACAATCCACTTCTGGAGGACTCTCGTATAGAGGGAGCTCGAAATGTTCTTGTCAACGTGACAGGCGGAGAAGATTTTTCCCTGATTGAGTACCAGGAAATCGTTGATCTGATAACTGAAAAAGCTTCGGAAGATGCACACATCATCACCGGTTTTGTCACCGATCCTCATTTGGATGATGAAGTGCGTGTTACTTTGATAGCCACGGGTTTTGGGCCAGAGCGCGTCAAACCAGCCCGCACAGCGACGGGTGATTCGCAGAGCAGTGTTCTAAAGGCCAAGACAGAGATACGTAAGCCATCTTCTGATTATGTCTCTCCTGAGGAATATGAAAGATCGAACAAAGTCGCGCAGACTGCGGGCCAGACCAACGCAAAGAATTTTGGTTTTGACAATCCGGCCGAAGGCGACGAACTCGATATCCCAACTATTCTTCGGGAAAAACGCTTTGGATCCGACAAAACTGAAAAGGCAAGTATGGCAGAAAAGCTCACACGCCTGGGAGCTAAAGCGTGAGCCAGATTCGGGAGCGTTTCGGAACTTACTTGCTAATAGTCCGTAAACGCTCACCGCTCACCGTTGAGGCTTACCAGCGCGAAGTCAAGGAGTTGGAGAACTATCTTTCCTCGCTGGGAAAGGACCTCGTGAGCGCACAGGGCGAAGATTTGTTGTCCTACCTGGTCTATAGGCACCAAGAAGGGCTTTCAAACACCACGATGGCCAGGTTGGTATCGAGCATGCATTCTCTTTATAAGTTTATGCAGCTTGAGGAGTTACGTAGTGATGACCCTTCGCTTCTGATTAGGACTCCCAGACAGGAGCGCACGCTTCCTGATGTGCTTAAACCCGAGGAAGTTGACAAATTCCTCGAAAATATCGATCTTTCTACTCCGAATGGATTGCGGGATAGGGCGCTGTTCGAATTGATTTATTCTTGCGGTTTAAGGATTTCGGAAGCGGCCAATTTGAGTTTTGATCAGCTTTTTCTCAATGAACGTCTCGTGCGTGTGGTGGGCAAACGACAGAAAGAGCGTCTTGTTCCTTTTGGCGACGATGCATATTTTTGGCTTAAACGGTATTTGGACGAGGCGCGGCCTTGCCTTGCAAAGACAAAGCGGTCGGACAAGGTATTCTTGAACCAGGCAGGAAACGGCATTTCCCGCAAGGGAGTTTGGAAGCGTTTTTCGGCCATACGTGCAAGTTCTGGTGTTTCGGCAAAGGTACATACCTTTAGGCATAGCTTTGCAACTCACCTTTTAGCGGGCGGGGCAGACCTGCGCACCGTCCAGGAATTGCTTGGTCATTCGGACATTTCGACGACGCAGATTTATACACACATTGAGGAAGAGTCCTTGCAGGCATACCACAAGGAGTACTTTCCTCGAAACGGTACAAGAAACTCGTCCAAAAGTGCCGGTCACGAGTAATTTTCAGGACCGCCACAATGGTGCAAGCGTCTTTGTGGAGAGGATGAGAAAAGAAGAATATGAAAGCAGGGGAAGCAAGAAGGAGCGTTTAGATGGTGCGGAGGTTTGCGATGAGCAATCACTCAAGACATTATCCTCAAAAAGAAACACTTTTCCGCGCCGAAAATGCCTCTGTCTTGGCTTCGGCGGCCCAAACCTGTAACCAGGACGGTTGGGCCGCACAAGTTGTACAAGACGAACAGTTACTTCTTGCTGTCCAGAGAATGAGTTTTTTGCGGACAGCAGAGAAAGTCAGGCTTTGCCACGCTGTAAATGAAAGTTCACGCCTGCATGCACTGAGCGCTGCAGATGTGCAAGAGATCGTTGGACGTCCAATCAGCGTAGAAAAGTGGCAGTCAGAACTGCTTCTTTCGGAAGCAATACGGGATACGGCGTATCTTTCTCGGATAAAGGCGAGATTTGTGTCTATTTTTGATCCCGAATATCCTCCGCAATTGCGGGAAACCTATCATCCACCTTTTGGGCTTTTCGTTCGGGGGATCCTGCCACCTCAGGAGCTGCCTTTGGTAGCTATGGTAGGGACGCGTGTCGCCTCTACTCGGGGAATCAATGCAGCATTTGGTTTGGCACGAGAACTTTCAAATTCAAGGATTTGGATTGTGTCCGGTTTGGCACGGGGCATTGACTCTGCTTCTCACCGGGGCGCTCTAGCTGGCCATGCGGGTACGATTGCAGTCTTGCCGCGCGGCATAGAGACAATCTATCCAAGCTCCAACAAGATGCTTGCGGCAAGTATTTTGGACCAGGGTGGGGCGATTGTCACAGAATATCCGCCATTCTGTGTGCTCAATAAGTATCATTTCCCTGAGCGCAACAGAATAATCGCAGGGCTCGCACGCTCCAGTGTCGTGGTAGAAGCGCCAGAGAAATCCGGTGCCCTGATAACGGCTGAATTTGCGCTCTCAGAAGGGCGTGACGTATATGTTCATCGGGCTTGCGCAGGAAAACCAAGGAACGAAGGAGCCGATGCACTTGCTTCGCAGGGTTCAAAATACGTCCAGTCGGCTGCGGAGATTTTTGCGGATTGGGGGTGGCTCGGTTCGGACACTTCCGTCAAAGTTGGCAGTTTTTTGCAGAATAAGGGGAGTAGGTAAGATGGCAGGTGCGGTTGAGGCATTAGTAGGAACTCAGGAAAAGACGAAGAAGTCTTCCAAAGCTAAAGCAGGTGTAAAAAAAGAGGAGAATGTCCAGAAAAAGGCCTCCACGAAAACCCGCACGAAAACAGCTGAAAAGGCGACAAATCCAAGCCAGATCCTTGTAATCGTTGAGTCTCCGGCCAAGGCTAAGACGATCGAAAAATACCTGGGCAGCAAGTACAAAGTCATGGCGTCTATGGGCCACCTCATCGATCTGCCAAAGTCTCGACTCGGTGTCGATGTAGAACATGGTTTTGAACCCGAGTATCTGACCATTCGAGGTCGCGCAGAAGTACTTAATTCCTTAGTCAAAGAGGCCAAAAAATCTAAGGCCGTATACCTGGCATCGGATCCTGACCGAGAGGGAGAGGCAATTGCCTATCAAATAGGGAAATATATATCAGAAAAAGTTCCAGGCCTGCCCATTTCGCGCATTAGCTTTAATGAGATAACACACGAGGCGGTTCGCGAAGCTGTGGCCTCGCCGCACGAACTTGACATAACCAAGGTGGACGCTCAAAAAGCCAGAAGAGTTCTGGACCGCCTTGTTGGATACAATCTTTCTCCGCTTCTCTGGAAAAAGGTGAAAAATGGGCTCTCCGCAGGAAGGGTGCAGTCGGTCGCACTCAAACTCATCTGTGACCGTGAAAAAGAAGTAGAATCCTTTATCCCGGAAGAGTATTGGACCATAGAATCTCTGCTCAAATTCCATCATTCAAACCTAAAAGCCGAACTCGCCTTATACAAAGGCGACAAAGTGCAGATTCCCGATGGAAAAGCGGCCGCGGCTGTTGTGGACAGCCTCGTGGGCAAACCCGCCATTGTCTCAGATGTTCGGACAAGCGAAAAGGTGATACGTCCAAAGCCCCCATTTACTACCTCCAAACTGCAGCAAACTGCGGCTAATCGCTTGGGCTTTACGAGCAAAAAGACCATGCAAATTGCTCAAAGGCTCTATGAAGGCGTAAACATCGGTACTCGTCGCATGGGCCTAATTACCTACATGCGAACGGATTCGGTTCGAATTTCCGAAGGCGCTCTTGCGGAAGCGCGCTCATGGATAGGTCAGTTCTATCCTGGCCAACTGCCTGCCGAAGCACAGCGCTATGCCTCCGGGAAAAACGCACAGGATGCACACGAAGCCATTCGACCCACGAGCGTGTCGCTGACTCCTGATGAAGTGTCCCGCTACCTGGCTCGAGACGAGCAAAGACTCTATGCGCTTATTTGGGAACGCTTTGTTGCTTCGCAAATGATACCGGCCGTTGCTAGAGTGACAACAGCAGACATTACGATCGGCGACGGTGTGTTTAGGACGAGCGCGACTGCATTCGTTGAAGAAGGCTTCTATAAGGTGATTCGCCTCGCGGCCACAAAAGAGGAACGTGCAAGCCATGCCTTGGCGCTCGAAGTGGGGCAAAACCTTCCTGTAGAGAAAATCAATGCAGTCCAGCATTTTACCCAAGGGCCGTCCCGCTATACTGACGCCTCAATAATAAAGGCTTTGGAGGAATTAGGTATTGGCAGGCCCTCCACCTATGCGCCAACCATCAGCACCTTGCTGGAACGCTACTATGTTTCGCGCGAATCCAGGCAGATCGTCCCCACCACGCTTGGGCGTATGATTACTGAAATACTTACCGAGTACTTCCCTGATGTGCTGGACACCAGCTTTACGGCGCGGATGGAAACCATGCTGGACGAAGTAGAAGAAGGGAAGACCGACTGGGTGGAGCGCATCGGCAAATTCTACTTCCCATTTAAGAAACGAGTGGACGAGGTCATGGAGACACTCTCTTCCCGTAAAGGGGAATTAGACGAAATAACCGACGTCGTGTGCGACAAATGCGGCAGACCAATGGTCAAGAAGTTGGGTAAGTTCGGCTTCTTTCTTGCCTGCACAGGCTTCCCTGAATGCAAGAATACCAAGTCGATACCTCTTGCTAAGTGCCCAAAGTGCGGAGGCGATATTGTCGCCCGCAAAGGAGTAAGGGGCAAAAAGCGGGAATTCTATGGTTGTACCAACTATCCGGCCTGTGATTTTATGACGTACGACAAACCAACAGACACCCTGTGTCCGAAGTGTGGTTGGTTCCTCGTAGAGAAAAACGACAAGGTATCTGGAGTCCACAAAGCTTGCATAAATCCGAACTGCGACTATCTGCACAGCAAAGACAATGAAACCGATAAAGACGCGGATAAAGAAACCGCCAAGGAGGCGGAAAACTAATGGATAAACGCGTCGAGGAGTATCTTGCCTACCTGGAGTCAGTCCGGGGGCTTTCCGAACGTACCTTGCGAGTCTATGGCGAGGACCTTGAGGAGTTTCAGGAATTTCTTGCTCTTGCCAGCCGCGACCTGGATGGCGTTACGTCCCATGATATCCGGGACTTTGCCGGCTCTCTCGTGATGGAAGGCAAAGCGGCGTCGAGTGTCAACAGGGCCTTGTCTACGATCCGTGGCTATTATCGCTATCGTGTCCGGTTTGGAAATCTCAAGGTCGATCCGACAAGAGGAGTAGAAAACCTGCCGGCAAAGCGGGACCTGCCACGCTTCATGTTTGAGGAAGAAGTAGACGCACTCATCGACTCAATAGATGGCACGACTTTTCAGGATCTGAGGGATCGTGCGCTTCTCGAGGTACTCTATAGCACCGGCTGTCGAGTTTCGGAAGTTTCCGAAATGGCTATCCCAAAAATAGATTTTAAGAAAGGCATAGTACGAATCGTTGGTAAGGGTTCCAAAGAGCGAGTGGTTTTCTTGGGCGACATGGCACTTACATCCCTGCAAGTCTACCTGCCAATGCGAACCATGAGGCTTATCAAAGTCGGGGTAGAGGACAGTGGTTTTTTGTTCATCAACGTCAAGGGACACAAACTTTCAGTGCGTGGCATAGAGAAAATCGTGGATAAGAGACGCGTGTCGGCGAATATGAGCAAACCTGTGTCTCCACATGCATTCCGCCACAGTTTTGCCACACAACTTGTGGCCTCTGGAGCGGATATTCGCGTCGTACAGGAAATGTTGGGACATTCCAGTATCTCCACTACTCAGGTATATACACATGTCGATATGGAACGCCTGCGCAAAGTGTATGAACTGGCACACCCGCATGGTTCGAGAGAAAAATGACACGTAGGGAAATTCGGAAGCAAAGAGTATATGAAACTTTATGGAATTGAACGTATAAGGAGAATTCTAAATTGAAAATACGGTCTACGACAGTTTTGGTCGTCCGCAAAGACGGACATGTGGCTATGGCTGGAGACGGCCAAGTCACGATGGGCGAAACAGTGATGAAAAGCAATGCCCGCAAGGTGAGGAAGATCAGCGATGGGAGAGTGCTCTGCGGTTTTGCAGGAGCTACTGCCGATGCTTTTACGCTTTTTGAGCATTTTGAAACCAAACTGAAGGAGTACGACAACGATCTGACGCGCGCGGCGGTCGAGCTCGCCAAAGAGTGGCGCACCGATCGTGTGCTTCGCAAGTTGGAAGCCATGTTGCTCGTGGCGGACGCCAAGAAATCCCTGATTCTTTCCGGCAGCGGTGACGTAGTCGACCCAGCCGAGGATGCGGTGGCTATCGGTTCGGGCGGCCCCTACGCGTACGCCGCCGCGCTTGCCTACCTGGAATCCGCGCGCATTGCAGAAGAAAAAATCGCTTTTGCGTCTGCAGACACACATGTGCAAGGCGCTGACGTTGCAAACATTGGCACTAAGGTTGAATTCCTTACAGCAACAGATATTGCACGCAAGAGCCTTGAGATCGCGTCGGGAATCTGCATCTATACGAACAACAGTATCGTTGTGGAGGAAATCTGATGGCCCTTGAGCTAAAAGATCTGACGCCCAAAACAATAGTCCAAGAGCTCGATACTTACATCATCGGGCAATCCCAAGCCAAGAAGGCTCTCGCAATCGCCCTTCGGAATCGTATGAGAAGACAGCGTTTGCCCGAAGATGTACGGGCGGAAATTGCGCCCAAGAACATCATCATGATTGGGCCCACCGGCGTTGGTAAGACGGAAATGGCAAAGCGGCTTGCCAAGCTCTGCGGGGCGCCTTTTGTGAAGGTCGAAGCGACAAAGTATACAGAGGTTGGCTACGTGGGGCGTGACGTTGAATCTATGGTTCGCGACCTTATGGGTTCCGCCGTGGCTATGGTCAGGTCGGAAATGCAAGTCGACGTGGAGTCTGAGGCCAAGCGTCGGGCAGAAGAAAGGCTCCTGGATCTCTTGCTGCCTGGGCTGAAAAAAGCGGACGAGCCGATTGGACTAACCCAGGCTACCGTTATCGAGCCAGCGCGCTCATCTTCGGCAGAAACAAGAGAGAAATTCCGAAAAATGCTCCATGAAGGCGCGCTTAACACACGCGAAGTAGAGATAACGGTAAACGCTCCTGGACCAGCGATCGGTATGTTTGCCGGTACCCAAATGGAAGATATGAGCGACGCTTTGAGCGGTATTGCCGGCATGTTTGGCGGGAGTAAAAAGAAAAAGACAGTCACTGTGGCAGAGGCACTTCCTATTTTGGAAGACGAAGAGTTGGAAAAGCTGATAGACCCGGAAAAGGCTGCACAGGAAGCAAAACGGCGCGTACAGGAAATTGGCATCATTTTCATTGATGAGATAGACAAGATTGCCAATCGGGAAGGCGGTGGCTCTTCCGGCATCGACGTCTCACGCGAAGGGGTCCAGCGTGATCTCTTACCAATCGTGGAAGGGACTACAGTTAATACCAAATGGGGACCTGTCGACACCACCCATATTCTGTTCATCGCTGCAGGAGCCTTTACGGTCTCCAAACCGCAAGATCTCATACCGGAATTGCAAGGCAGATTCCCGATTCGTGTCGAACTCTCTGCCTTAAGCGCTTCCGATTTTGAGAGAATTCTGACAGAGCCCAAAAATGCGCTCGTCACTCAATATACGCAGTTGCTTGCGACGGAAGAGGTAGATTTGGAATTCACCAAAGAGGCTATTGCTCGTATAGCGCAAATAGCTGCCGCGGCCAACGCTCAGACTGAAAACATCGGTGCACGAAGGCTGCAGACCGTTTTGGAACGACTTTTGGAAGAAATATCGTTTAACGCTGACACCATGGCAGGCCAAAAGGTAGTAATAGATGCGGACTACGTAAATCAGCGATTTCGCGATTTTACTGAACATCAGGACTTGAGCAAATACATTCTTTGACGGGAGAGACAACATGCGGGCACTCGAGTATCGCAAGGACAGAATCGAAGACCTCACTGCAGGAGACGAAGAAGAACTCTGGCGGAAGTATCAAAAAACTCGCGATACTCGAATTCGGGACAAGCTCGTGGAACAATACTCGCCGCTTGTAAAATATGTGGCGGGCAAAGTTTCCGCAAACCTGCCGGCTTCGGTAGAATATGACGACCTCGTCGGCTATGGCATTTTTGGACTCTTCGATGCCATAGAAAAGTACGATCCAGACAAAAACGTCAAGTTTAAAACCTACGCCGTCACCCGGATACGAGGAGCCATTTACGATCATTTACGGGAAATGGATTGGGTGCCACGGTCTATCCGGCAGAAAGCCAAGGACGTGGAAGAGGCTGTCATGGTATTAGAAAGCAAACTTGGTCGCCCTGCAACGGACACTGAAATAGCCGCGGCGCTCGGGCTATCTGAGCAGGATTTTTCACACCTCATGAGCAAGATATCGAGCACGGCCATACTTTCGCTCAACGATATCTGGAACGCAGGCAACGACAACGAAAAGACGAGTATAGGAGAGACTATTGAGTCTCCCCGCGGTCTTAACCCAGACTCCTCAGTAGAACGAGAAGAAATCCGCAGGGTAATAGTTCAGGCCATCAATGAGTTGCCGGAAAAGGAAAAAAAAGTGCTTGTCCTTTACTATTATGAGGATCTTACTTTGCGGGAAATAGGCCAGATCCTGGAGGTGACCGAGTCCAGGATAAGTCAGCTTCACACAAAGGCCATAATCCGGCTCAAAGCCAAGCTCACAAGTTACCGCAAGGGCATTTTCTGACTTTGATCTGCTGCTATTCCCGTACCAACTTGAGTTATGGCACACTTTGTGGCAGGCTCGCCTGATCGGTGGCGCTTTCCACCTTTGCCAACTCCGGTTTTTCCGCCACATCAATACCATATTGCTCGATCTTCTGATAGAGCGTTTTCCTGCCTATTTTTAGAACCTCTGCTGTTTTTGTTTTATTCCCGCCGAGCGCCGCAAGCGTTTCTGTAATGATGATTTTTTCTGCTTCTTCTAAAGAACAGAAGGCCGGAATGTGGATCTCTTTTTTCTCTTGAGCCGAACGAGGTCCAGGTGGGAGATCGTCCAACGTTATTAACTTTCCAGATGCCATGACTACGGCGCTTTCAATGCAATTTCTAAGCTCTCGGACATTGCCTGGCCAGTCGTACGAGTAAAGCGCCTGCTTGGCACGTTGGTCAAAGCCCTCTATGGGTTTACCATTTTCCTGAGTGAATTCGTGCAAAAACGTTGCAGCAAGCAAGGGGATATCCTCACGGCGTTCTCGAAGCGCAGGCACATGGATATTGACGACGTTAAGTCGATAATAGAGGTCTTCCCTAAACCGGCCAGCCGCGATCTCCGCTTTTAGGTCGCGATTCGTAGCCGCAATCAGCCTCACATCGACTTCAATCGTCGTCTCACCACCAACCCGTTCGAATTTTTTCTCCTGCAAAACCCTCAAGATCTTAATCTGAACATTCTGATTAATCTCTCCAATCTCGTCCAGGAAGAGACTCCCAGTGTCGGCGAGCTCGAAGCGTCCGCGCTGACGTGTTTGCGCACCCGTAAACGCGCCTTTTTCGTGGCCGAACAGCTCGCTTTCCAAAAGACTTTCTGCCAGTGCAGCACAATGAACTTTGATAAACGGCTTGTCACGTCGTGGAGACAGGTTGTGGATCGCATCAGCGACCAGCTCCTTGCCTGCTCCTGATTCCCCCGTTATGAGGACACTTGCCTTGGTAGGTGCCACCTTGCGTATCATATCGAATACCTTGCGCATGGCAGGGCTCTTACCTATTATCGAGCTAATTCTTTGCTGTGCTTCTACTTCCTCACGCAGTTCCTCGTTCTTTATGGAAAGCTGCCGCATCTCCAAAGCGTTCTTAGTCAGTTTTAGCAGATGCTCCAGATTGAGCGGCTTGGTGATGAACTCCAATGCTCCCTGTTGCATAGCCTTGACCGCGTCGGCAATATCCCCATGAGCGGTAATGATGATTACGGGTACATTTGGCCAATTCTGCTTTACATACTGCAGAAGTTCCATGCCGGAAATATGAGGCATCTTTAGGTCGGTGATAACAAGGTCGACATAATTTTCTTCGAGCATCCTCATGGCAGTCTGGCCATCCTCGGCGGTCAAGGCTTTGTAGCCCTCCATCTGAAAGGCTTCGGCAAGGCCATCTCGGATGTTCTTTTCGTCGTCGACAATCAGAATGGTGAACTGCATTTATGTCTCCTATTGTTCCTTGTGTGAACCGGCAAGCGGTGCGGTCTCTTCCAGTGTTGGAAGCGATTTCTTTTCCTGTTGTGGAATTGGCAAATGAATCGTAAAAGTGGACCCTTTCCCTTCCTTTGACTCGACAGTGATGTCTCCGGAATGCTCTTTTATGATCTTGAATGTAATAGTGAGTCCTAGCCCTGTACCATTCTTCTTCGTCGTAAAGTATGGTTCAAAGATCTTAGACAGTTGGCTTTCTGGAATACCAACGCCAGTATCGGAAACCGAGATCTGCACTTCCTCGTTGACGACACGAACCCCAAAAGTCAAAGTGCCACCATTGGGCATCGCGGCTATCGCGTTTTGCGCAAGATTGAGAATGGCTTGTTTAATTTGCCTCTTGTCCAACAACAAATCAGGGATGTCGTCGGCAATATCGAGATTCACAGTCACACTGTTTTTTTCTGCTTCGTATTTGACAAGTTCTACCACTTCTCTCACGATAGTTCCGGGATTGTCTTTCATGAGGGTGACGTCGACGGGGCGCACTGCAAAAAGGAAGTCCACAACGATCTGCTTAAGGCGTTCTATCTCTTCCGTGACAATATCAAGGTGTTTTTGAATTCCGGCGACATCAGGAGGGTCTCTGGCCGCCAACAGTTTTTCGATAAGCTGGATATGGATCGAGATTGAGCCAAGCGGGTTGTTTATTTCGTGGGCCACGCCTGCTGCCAAGGTCGTGAGCGCTGCAAGGCTTTCCGCGCGGCGCAGTTGCGATTCTTTTTTGCGTTTTTCGGTTATGTCCTCAATGTGGATAATGGTACCGGAAATCTTGTCGCTTCTGTCGCCAGACAAAAGGGCTGAAAGACTAATCGAGATAATCCTTGTGCCACTGCTGCCTTCCAGCGCAAATTCTTTACCAAGAATTGTTTCCTCCGAAGTCAATGCCCAACAGAAAAAGTCCTTGAGTTCCTCGTCGGCGATTGCCATCCAAAAAGGATCCGTGTCGTTTACGGTGGGAGAAATCTTTAGAATTCGCTCTGCAGACCGATTCACAAAGATAGCGACGTTGTCCAAATTACAAACGACAATTCCGTCAAACATGGACTGCAGTGCAGCCTCCAAAAGCATATTGTCTTGGACTAAGGTGTTGGCGATATTGCGGAGCTGTTCGTTAGTGAGCTTGTCTGCGCGCGAAATCGCCTTTTCATAGAAAGAGCCTTTCATGTAACTTCCCCGAGAATATGTATACAAGAATCCACGAGCACTCTGAGCAAAAGTTCCGGATTGCGGTTATAGGTGGTGGCTTCTCTAGACGCATCACGAACAAGGCAAGACCACCTGTCCACAAGCGCAAGCAATAAAGGATTTTCGCCAGAATCAACGAGTAACCCGGCAAAGCAAGAGAGCATGGCCTGCAACAGCTGTACAAAGGACCCTGAAAACGCCTTGTCTTTGCTGCCAAAACTGCTGGTTTGGACGATTATTTGGTCTATGCACTCTTGGATACTGATTTTGGCGTCAAGCGCCGCCTCCACCAAGGCAAGCGAAGTGCCTGATGCCGGGTTATTTAAACCTTTTTCTGTTGGTTTGGTACTGTTCATGGCAGCATCACAATGGGCCAAGATGAGGCCAGTTAGTAGTTCGGCGTGCTTTTTGGCAGTAGAACTCGGATAGGGACGTTTTGCATTAAAAAACTCCTGCAGAGTTTCTGGGGCATCCTGAGGATCATTCTTAAAGACACGTCTCACAATGAGCTTGGTTGTGTCTCCATCTCGAGGTCTAAAGTGTAAAACCCGTGAGCGGGAAACGATGGTAGACATTATGGCTGCACGCCGCGTAGTCAGCAAAATGAATCTTGTAGACTCGGGAGGTTCCTCCAGAATCTTGAGCATCGCATTGCGCGCCGAGTCCTGCATCCTTTCGGCATTCTCCAGTATTACCGTTTTTCGTCTTCCTAAAGGTTTGAGTTGAGCCCAGGTCTCCATGTTCCGGATCATAAAAACTGGAGGAAATTCCGGCGCTAACGCTTCAAGGGACAGGCTGTCCTCGCAAAGCGTATCGATCAACTTTGCTCTAGTGGAATCTACGGTGGAATCTGCTTCAAGTGCGGCGAGTTCTTCTTCGAGTGATTGGACCAAAGGCGCTGCTTTTGACAGCTTCGATTCTTCACCTTCCCATAAAACTGGTGAAAAACGGGCAAGAAGTTTTCGGATCGATCTGACGAAAAAGAACAGGGAGGACGAACTTGTGTCCCGCAAGACCAGATCCTTGGCAACGAGAATCTCTTCTGGGTGGCTACGTTTGCCAAAAATCAGAAGATCGGGATGTACCAAAGAACGATGACGGATACAATCCGAACAATCGCAGTCCCACGCCGCGGACCGTGTACAGGACATGACCCTGGCAGTCTCCAGGGCTGCCGTCATTTTGCCAGACATGGGTGGACCAGCAAAAAGGTAGACAGGCGGTATTTCGTCATGCTCAAGCGAACGAGCAAGACTCGATTTGATTTCATCCTGTCCCAACAAGTTTTCAAACATCTATTTCTTCCCTGGTATTGCGGTAACCGGTTTTGAAGAAGGCGCAACTACCGATTTTGAGCCTGTAAGCGCCGGTTTGATGGTGTTATTTATCGCTGGCCCCAAGAGTGGCAGCAAGGTTTTAGCGTACATAGAACTTGAGAGAATCTTTTGCACATCAAAAAACGGTTGAATTTCCAGCACAATGAGAATAAGTGCTACAATGGCCAGACCTTCCACGATGCCCAAAACGAGCCCCAATAGTCTGTCGAATATCTCCAGATGAGCGGCCTCCAGCCCCTCGCTCACAAGCTTTTCTATTAGTTTGACGACGAGAAAGCCCAGTAGGAAGCACACAATAAAGGCGAGCACATACAGCACCGTGGCAGAAATCTTAACGTTGCCAAGGTTTTTGGCAGCATACTTGGAAGCATACGCAGACAGGGCTTTGGAAAAGAGCAGAGCACTTCCGAGTCCCCCTATCCACGACGCCACCGCCAGGATTTCTTCCACAAAACCTTTTGCAAAACACCGCACCGCAAGGAGAATGATAAAGCCTGTAAAAATCCAGTCCAAAATACTCATTCATGAGGCCTCTCTTTGTACTTGTTCCTTTTGGCCATGTTCATTTTCCCGTGGAAGCGGAGCTTTTGTTTATTTGTTGCAAGAGTAATTCAGCAATATAAGAGGCGGAACTGACAGTTCGGCCGTCGTCCGTGTGTACCTGTGAAAGTTCTAGTGCGGCGCGCTGCGCCTTGGCAAGCAACGCTGGGTCTTGCAGGTATTCCAGGATCGCATCGAGCAGCTTTTGGGGGTGTGCATCCCGGCCAACAAGGCAGCGCGCCGCGCCTGCCTTCTCGGCCAGCATTGCATTCTCGACCTGGTCGCCCCGCGTACCGCTTCCAGCAAGTGGCACAAGAACCATCGGCTTTCCCAACGCTGCACATTCCCAAATGGTGCCCGCTCCGGCACGGCCGGCCACCACTGTGGCGCTTGCGAGTATGTCCTTCATTTCTTCGCCTATATAGGGTAGGGGCAGGTAGCTACTTGGTTGTGCGCTATGCTTTTGCGGATTGAACAATTCTTTGCCCGTTTGGTGTACTACGTAGGCTTTTCCTACAAGATTAGGAAGAATCGCCTCCACAAAATCGTTCACTTGTTGCGAGCCCTGGCTCCCGCCTACAAAGAATACGATAGGCAGGCCTTCCGGTGCTTTTATGAAGGCTTTTCCTGCCTCAGCCGAACCCGACAAAAGGCTCGGGCGCACGGGGTTGCCTGTAACCAGAACCTTGGCCTGCTCGCCCTTTATAAACATTTCCTTAGTTTGTGGCCAACTTACGAGAATCGCTTTGGCTGCTTTGGCATTCAGTTTGGTGGCTAGACCGGGGCTTGTGTCCGATTCGTGCGTAAAATATGGAATCCCGAGTCTGGATGCCGCCCTACAGACAGGCACGCTCACATAGCCGCCCTTAGAGAACACGGCAGTCGGTTTCAGCTTTTGCAGCAATCGCTTTGCTGCAAAGTACCCTGCAACCACATTGAACGCGTCTGTCACGTTTCTGAGGTTCAAAGAGCGCCTTAACTTTCCCGAAGGTATCGCCCAAAACTCGACCCCTTGAGCCTCGACGATGTTGCGGTCAAGCCCCTTCTTGGAACCGATCCAGGCGATTCTACCTTCAAAACCCATGGACTTCAGCGCTTCTATGACGGCTAGTCCTGGGTAGATATGTCCACCGGTACCCCCACCAGTAAACACTATCGTATCCCTTTTCTCACTCATCTTTGCTCATTCTTGCGCGATCTCTAGGTCAGCCAAAGCGGTGACAGCCGCCAGCACAGTGTCGTCGGTCTTCTCGCCCTGCATAATCGACAGTACTTTTCCGGCCAAAACTTTACCCAGCTGAACGCCTTCTTGGTCGAATGAGTTGATATTCCAAAGGAAACCTTGGAACATCACCTTGTTCTCGTAATGGGAAAAAAGTGCGCCAAGTTGATAGGGCCCAAGCCTTTCGCCCAGAAGGAGTGTGGACGGCCTTCCTCCTGCAAACCGCTTGTTCGGATTGAGATCCTCTTTGCCCCGAGCGAATGCTACCATTTGTGCAAACAAATTGGCCAGCAATTTCTGCCTCGAGGTTGTGCCCATAGACATAGCATCTTCGGAATTCTGGTTTTTCAAAAAACCAATGAACTGCAAGGGGACTATGTCCGTTCCCTGGTGGAGGAGCTGATAAAACGAGTGTTGCCCGTTGGTTCCAGGCTCGCCAAAGACTACTGGGCCAGTCTTATAACTCACTGGCTTTCCGAACCGGTCGACCGATTTGCCATTGGATTCCATGTCGAGCTGTTGCAGGTGCGCAGGGAAGCGAGAAAGTGGCTCTGCATACGGCAGTATAGCCGTAGTTTGATAGCCCAGCACATTCCGCTCGTACACCCCGATGAGCGCGTCCAGGAGTGCGGCATTCTTTGTGATCTCCGGTTCTAAAGCGGCAAGGTCTGCTGCATGAGCCCCGGCTAAGAATTCTTCAAACGTTTCTGGCCCGAAAGCCAGGGAAAGAATGACGCCCCCAACCGCGCTGGATGTCGAGTACCTGCCTCCAATAAAGTCGTCGATAAAAAAGCTCGCTAAGTAATTGGGGTTTTGAGCAAGCGGGCTCGTTTTGCTGGTCACTGCCACGATATGTTTGGAAGAATCGAGCCCTGCAGCTTCCAGTCTATTGCGTACGAGCGTTTCGTTGGCGAGGGTTTCTTGGGTAGTCCCGCTTTTTGACACAAGAACGAAAAGCGTCGTTTCCGGGTCGATGGCTCGCAGGGTATTGTCTGCATCGTCCGGATCGACATTAGAAATAAAGTATGCCTTCATTCGCTTGCGATTTTCGGCCTCGGCCCAGCGCTCCAAAGCGATATAGGCCGCTCTTGGCCCTAAATCTGAGCCACCGATGCCGATTTGGACTACTGTTGTAAATCGCTTACCTGTAGAGCCTACTATTTTTCCACTGTGTACGTTTTGCGCAAAATTGGCGGCTCTTTGTCGCTCTTCTTCGTAGAAAGTCCTTAGGTTCTGGCCATTGAAGACTACTGGACCACAGAGCTCTCCCCTTGCAAGGTGATGCAAAACCATACGTTTTTCGCCGGTGTTCATGATTTCGCCCGAGGCGAGGGACTTGTATTTTTCGATTAACTGTTGTTCTGACGCAAGGTCTTGCATGGCCATGAGAATCGATTCATCCACAGGCGCCATAGCATAGTCAAAAAGAAAGCCATCTGGGCCATGAATCGAGTAGCCTTCGATGCGTTTTCTGTCCAACATGCTGCCCACGTCTACCTTAGGCAGATCTTGGAGCTTTTTGAAGCTCATTAACGTGTCCAGGGGATTGTACTGAATCATTTCTAACCTCTCCGAGTCTCTTTACGCTTTGAGTCGCACGACGCGCGAGTCCCGCATTGTTTCCTTATGCTACATGATATGTTGAAAAATGCTACACTTCAAGTCAAATGAAGGCAAAGCCTGTCTTTCCATGGGAATTTTCTGTTGGACACGACAAGTCCGCGCCCTATTGCGACGTCAAGCAGAACTCTTGCGTCCTCTTTGTTCCATGATGACAAGATCCCGGCACCGGCGCAAGTTGGTGTGTTGCCCACGAAAGAACGCGCATCATCCAGGCACAGCAGTCTGAGGCTTTCGGCATACGAAAACCTATTCTGGTTTTTGGAGAAGAATTCATACAACTCGGAATATCCCTCTGGATAGCGTGCACTTTCCCCAAAGCACACGTCGCAGCCAGAACACGGCGAGTCCAGATCTTGACCCATCAGTTTTAGAAGATACCTTCTTCGGCAAGATGATGAGCGTGCATATTCCAGGAATGCAAGTCTCCGCTGTTCTCGGGTTTCAGGTGGGTTATTACAAGCTTCGGTGTTGCCAGTAGTGCATTTATCCAGGTTGCGTACCGTGCTGTCCTTATGTTCCTGTTCTTTGTCCCTATGGATAAGAATCGCCTCGGCTATAGAACCATCGCGTCCTGCTCTACCAGATTCCTGAATATATGCCTCCACCGACGGTGGTTCTCTAAAGTGAATAACAGTGCGTATGTTCCTCTTGTCGACGCCCATGCCATAGGCGCAGGTGGAGACCAAAACGCCATCCTCGCTCCCCATAAACCAGGTTTCTATTGTCTCCTTTTCTGCACGACTTAACCCAGCGTGGTAAAAGCGAACGTCAAGATTCGTTCTTTGGTGTATGGTTTCGCATAAAAGCCTGACTTCATCCCGCGACTGGTCAAAGACGATAAGGGGTTTGGGTTTAGTATTGACGAGTCTAAGTAGTGTGTGGATGGGCTCCATGGTTTGTTCAACGCGATAGATAATGTTGGGTTTGTCTATATCGGTAGTCACGATACGGTATGGACTTTCCCCAAAAAGGTGTTTTGCGATGGCTTTTTCGACCGCCGGGCTTGCGGTCGCAGTGTAGGCACTTATGACGCGTGGCTCAAGGGCTTCTATTGCGTTCTTCAACTTGAGGTAAGACGGCCGGAAGGTCTCTCCCCATTCGCTCACGCAATGAGCCTCGTCTACCGCAAGATGAAAGACTTTGTTGCGCAGGAGGAGCTTCTGGACTCGTGGTTGTTCCAGAGTCTCGGGATTGGTGACGACGATTTGAGCCGATTTTGTGTCGAGCATTCTTTGGGCTTGGGTCCATTCTTCTTCAGTCATCGCCCCCCGCAAGAGCACGTTTGCTATTTTTCGGCCATCGAGGCTATGCCGCTGATCGGACATGAGTGCCAGGAGCGGATATACGACTACGGTTAGGCCAACCGTCACCAGGGCAGGAAGCTGAAAGCAGATGCTCTTGCCAAATCCTGTAGGAAAAAGCACCATTTGCCGAATCGGATCGGGGCTGTCTTCAGCATCTAGAACATTGGCAATCGCCATGCGCTGTAAAGGATAGAGAAAGTCGATCTTAAAGCGCGTTCTTGCGAGCCGGGCGATCGGATCGCCGGTTTCGTCATCTTCGAGACTTGTGTCCACATCTGCGTAACGCGCGAAGTATTTTCCTTGGATTCAAAAATCGAGTCGAGTATCTGTTATGCCGATTTTAGGACACAGCTCCTCAAGAGGGCAGCCTTCTAGGGTGCAGCCCGGTTTCCTGGAGGTGCACACAAACTTCCCATGGCGATTCAATGCGTGAGAGAACGCGGTGAGCCTATCGTGTGGGAAATTCGCACGTATCAGGTTTTCGATTAAGGCTGGATCCTTTTTTGCACTTATTCCAAGTCTATAACTTACCCGCAAAACGTGTGTATCCACAATAACACCAGGCACACCGTAGCACGCTGACGCCACAAGATTTGCCGTCTTTCTGCCCACCCCTGGTAGTTTTACGAGGTCTTCAATCGTCGATGGGGGTTCGCCTGCGTTTTCTTGGCAAATTCTTTGAGCTGTTGCTATCAGATTTCTTGCTTTTGTATGAAAAAATCCAACAGAATGTATTATTTTTTCTACATCTTCAGTCTTGGCAAGAGCAAGCGCTTCCGCATCGGGGTACGCTTTGAACAATTTGGGCGTGACGGCATTCACTTGTTCGTCTGTACATTGAGCGCTCAGGATTACCGAACAGAGAAGTTCAAAGCAACTACGGTAATGGAGCAAGGGACGAGCATCTGGCCAAAGAGGAATGAGTATGTTGGAGATCCTATCCAGAAACTTTCCAAGACTTTCGTGTGGCGATTCGGTCGTATCTTTTGTCTCATTATCGCCCATTTTCTGCCTTGTCATTCTCTGCCTCCGTGCGAAAGCTAAGTTCCAGCTCTTTGAGATGTTGATAATAGTCCATATCGAAGCCGCTTCTGTATAGATAGACAGTATTGTTCTGTAACAACGGTTCGTCTACTGAGGTGATAGCTTTTGCATGCTCAAAGTCCGGTGTCCCGGGGATTGGAGAGTAGAAGGCCAGCATGGGCTGCGCTCCCATCTTGTAGACTTCCATCATGCTCGCTTCAACACCAGAGGGCGCCTGGCAGGGAACGTTGAGAAGCAGATATGCCTTTAGGCATTGTCTGGAGAAACCAGCCTTCCTAAGGTAATCGATTGCTCTTTCAAATTCACTTGTCGTAGATTTTGGGCTTTCAGTTTCCAGAAAAACTGGATCCGTCGATTCGACCGACAGGCGAATATCCACAAAACCTGCCGCTTTCATTAGTTTTGCAGTTTCTTGAGTCAGAAAGCGAACATGGAGACCATTCGGCGTGTACAGTCGGACGCTAAGATTCTTGGAAATCAGTGCACGCAGAAAGGGATCCAGGTGGTTCTGAGAATTCACGAGCAACGCATCGTCGTAGAAGGCAAAATTCTTGGTCCCGTACGTCTTGACCATCGCCTCAATAAGATCGGCGAACTGCGTCGGTTCGTACTGATAAAAAGAGGTAAGATCATGACTAGCACAATAGCTGCAGGCAAAGACACAGCCCGAAGATGTCAGTAATGGCAGATATCTGTATTCTCCCAGGAGATCATAGGAAGGTAGGCGATATCTTCTCTTAAACTCGACACCTAAAAGAGCCTCCAGAGAATCGAGCACTGAATTCAGATCCTGGAACGGCACGATAGCATCTACGGGGATGTTTTCTTGCGCGTGCCGCGGCAAAAGCGCTGCATAGATACCCCCTAAAAAGACAGTCACGTGCGGGAATACCTGTCTTAAGAGCCCCAGCGTGTGCAAAACTCCTCCGTACCAATAAGTCATAGCCGAAGAAAGAAAAATGTAGTCCGGAGTTCTCACGCCCTCCAGCTCGTCTAGAAACACTGAGTCGGAAAGTCCATAACGTTTATAGTTTCGAGGAATATCAGCAAGTTTTTCTGGTTTGGAGATAATCCGCCTTTGAAAATTGCCAGTGCCATCCTCTTTGAATGACACGGGCTTTTCTCTAGGATTCTCCCGATCAAGGGCATTGATAAAATCTACGTCGAACCATTCTCGCACATAGCTTGCAAGCCATAAAAGCCCAAGCGGTTTGGCAAAATGATCATAGGCCGCAAAATCTTCTATGTGTGGGTTGACAAACAGAATTCGTTTGCGCTGCATCCGTAGCCAGTTTTAGCCATTCTTTGTATGATTGGCAAGTCGGTCGGCGAGGTGTGGGCTCAACACGAGGTGCAGGCTCAACTTGACTGACTTTTGAGGTTTGCTATACCATTTTTAAATTCTGCGCTCGCGAAGCTTCACAAAATAAGTGAGAAAGGATCAAAAAAATGAAAAAGGTTCCGCACCAGCTTATCGAGTTTATCGAAAACCATGAGTGTTTCTACATTATTGGTCATCGAGAGCCCGATGGCGATTGTATTGGCTCGCAACTTGCCC